>CAYXWT010000009.1:1806-6706 GCA_964468895.1 uncultured archaeon
TTTTAGTATTTACTATACATGGTTTATTTAATTTTTGACAAATTATTGCTGCATTACAAATTGCACTACCTTGATTTGTAATTACTGCCTTAGATTGTTTTATAATATCAGACATTTCAAAAGTGGTCATATTTGTAACAATTATTGATTCAGAATCAATCTTATGAAAATCATCTTCAGTATTTATAATTTTAACTTTACCAGTTATAATACCTTTAGAAACACCTACTCCTGTTAATATTAGTTTATTTTTAAAGGAATTTATTTTTTGTTGTTTGTCTTTATTTTTAGAAATATTTTTTTCTATAAGATTTAAATTTACTGGTTCTGAATTAAGAATAAAAATATCTTTTTTATTAATTGCAAATTCTATTTTTTGTGGAATTCCAAAATGGTTTTCAACAATTTTTGCAATAGTAGTAAGATCTTGAAGTGCTAATTTATCTAATTTTTCTTTATTTTGTTCTTTTTTATTTAATTCAACCTTGGTGTTTTGGCCTTTAATTCTTTTAAGTTCCCATAATTGTTTTTCTAATCTTTTATTTACTACTTCAAAAAACCTTTTTTGAGTTTCATAATGATCAGGAGTTATTTCATTTAACATCAATCTACCACCAATACCAAAAACTGCTTCTATAGTTGTAATATTAGGTTCAGATTCATTTTTAGTGGTAATAATTATTCCAGATTCTTTTGCATCTATCATTTTTTGAATTATAACAGCTATACTATATTTTGTAATATCTATATTATTTTTCTTAGCATAAATTAATATTTTTTCAGAAAACAAAGATGCCCAACATTCTTTAATATTGGCAATAATTAAATTTAAATCTTTAATATTTAAATTACCACTTTCATCTTCTATTGTTTTAATATCTAATATACAAGAATCCTCACAGATAACCGAAGATCTTATTGCTACATATTCATTAATTTTTGATTTTAACCATCCTACTTTAGTTTCTCCAATCTTTTGATAAGCTTTAGCAAGTCCAGCTTTAAATTTAGCAGAGATTTTAGATTTTAAAATAGTGATTCTTATAACATCTGTTTTTTCTTTTATATCTAAAGGATCTAAATAATTTATTTCTTTTAAAATTTGATTTATTTTTGATTTAAGATCGTTTTGTTGTAAAAATTCAAAATATTCTGCATTAGTAATAACAAAACCCTTAGGTACACACATTCTACAATTATGCAACTGAGCTATTCTTGTAGCTTTTCTACCTACAATTTGTTCTTCAAAACCACTTAGTTCTTTAAACCACTTTATATTATCATACATTTTTTATCAATAAATATTTTTTAATATATATTATTATTGTGTTGTGTTTAAAAGCTTAATTTCTTAGTTTTATTTAGTTTAGAAAATCTATTAATTTGCTACGGCCAATTACCCTTTAGAAAGTAACACTTATTTTGAAAACCTATAAGTTATTATAAAATAACAATTTATTTAATAACAATTACAATATACAATATATGAAATGAGGTGTTTTTATGAGTAAAAATGAAAAAGTAAATTTAAATGATGATATAAAAGATAATAACGTAGATTTAGATTTAGATTTAGATTTAGATTTAAATTTAAATGTTGATGATGATAATTCTAAAAGTTCTAAAGAAGATAAGAAAGGAAAAAAGATGTTAATTACTGATTTGCCTGGTATTGGTCCAAGTTCTGCAGAAAAACTATTAAGTGGTGGTTATGATTCTTTTGAAGCTATAGCTGTTGCTTCTCCAATGGAATTAGTAGCTGTAGCTGGAATAGGTGAAGGAACAGCCATAAAAGCCATAAAAGCAGCAAGAGATTCATTAGAAATGGGTTTTGAAACAGCAGACAAAATACTTGAAAGAAGAAAAAATATAAATAGATTATCTACAGGTTCAAGTCATTTAGATGAGCTTTTAGGTGGTGGCATAGAATCTCAGTCTATTACTGAAGTATATGGTAAATTTGCATCTGGTAAAAGTCAATGGTGTTTTCAATTATGTGTTATGACTCAACTTCCTAGAGATCAAGGTGGTCTTGATGGTGGTGTATTGTATATTGATACTGAAAATTCATTTAGACCTGAAAGAATTGCTCAAATTGCAAAATATAGAGGTTTAGATCCAGAAAAAACCATGAAAAATATATTTGTTGCAAGAGCATATAATAGTAACCATCAAATGTTATTAGCAGATAAAGCTAGTGATATTTTAAAAGATAAAAATATTAAATTAGTTATTGTAGATTCTTTAACTAGTCAGTTTAGAAGTGAATTTATTGGTAGAGGCAGATTGTCTGATAGACAACAAAAACTAAATTCTCATATGAGATTACTTCAAAAAATATCTGAATTATATAATGTTATTGTTTTTGTTACAAATCAAGTTATGTCTAGGCCAGATATTTTATTTGGAGATCCTACAGATGCTATTGGTGGTAATGTTGTAAAGCATGCATCTAAAACTAGAATTTATTTAAGAAAAGGAAGTGGCAGTAAAAGAATTGCGAAATTAGTAGACTCTCCATTTTTACCTGATGGTGAAGCAGTTTATAATGTTACAGAAAACGGGGTAGTAGATTAAATAAAAACAAATTTTTCTTTTTCTTTTCTGTTTTTTTTAATTTAATTTTTCATTTTTATTTCTTCTAATATCTAAATTTAATTCTTCAGCATATTTTAGAAGACCTTTATTTTTTCCAATTTTATAATCTTTAGATATTTCTCTATAATTTTCTACTTTTTTAATTTTGGTATTTATATCTTCTTGAGATATTATTCCTGGTCCTCCACAGCATCCACCTTTACAAAATAAGACATCCATAAATTTAATATTTTTATTATCTTCCATTTTTTTAATAGCTTTTTCAATTTCTGGAATTGTTTCACAGCAAATAACTTGTTTTTTAGTAAGTATATTTTTAGTATGCATAGTTTTAGCTACAGCTCCACTAATTGGATATACTTTTGTATAATCATTATAAAATTTATTAAAACAAGTATTTTTTTTATTTTTAGATATTTTTAATAATTTATTATTTGATTTTAAATAAAATAAAATATCTTGTAATTCTTTAAAAGTCAAAGCTAAATCAATATCATTAGGATTTTCTTTAGCCTCTATTTTTTTAGTAAGACAAGGGCCTATAAAAATAGTTTTATAATCTTTACCAAATTCTTTTTTACAAAATCTTCCCATAATAGTCATAGGAGAGCCAATATTAATTAATTTAGATTTGTGCTGAGGATATTTATTTTCTATGAATTTCACTACTGAAGGACAATTAGAACATATTCTTTGTTTATCAGGATATTTTTTAATTAGTTCATGATACTCACAACTAATTATTTTTGCAGAATATGTTAATTCTACAACTTTAGTAAACCCAATTTGTTTTAAATTAAAAATAATTTTAGAATATTCAAAATCAATAACAAAACTTGGTGCTAGTAGGCAAACGCATTTATTATTTTGAATAAAATCAATTATTTTTTTTAAGTCTTTAGATAGTTCTAACATAATATTTTCTTTTTTAGTTTTTATTTTCTTTTGGATATATAAAATTATTAACTTTTGAGTTTTTGTTTTTAAGAAGAATAATTCTAGAAGGTTTACAAACATCTTCTATATTAAACAAACTTGATTTTTCTTGAAATTTTTTAGAATAGTCTTCAACTTCTTGATATGATGGCATATTTTCAATTTTTAGATTAAATCTTGAATTTCCCAAAAACATATATGCTTTAATTTCTAAAAAATCTGTATCTGTTTTTTCAAAAATTTTAATGAAATTATCTAAATCTTCTAGTGAATCATTAAGCCCTTTAATCATAGTAAATCTTACGACTTTTCTACAATTTAATTTTGGCATTAATTCAACAGTCTCATTAAGTATATCCCAGCTATTTTTTATTTTTGGTCTATTTATTTTTAAATGTTGATTAATATTGCTAGCTTCAATAGAAACATAAAGTTGAGTTGGAAGAGCATCATTTTTTTGTAATTTTTTAAGCATATTTGGTTCAAGACCATTAGTTACTAAAAAAATTGTTCTCATCTTTTTTTCTTTTAAATAAAGTATCATTTCATCTAATTTTGGATATAACGTTGGTTCTCCAGATAAAGATATTGCTACATGATTAGGAATTTTTGCTTCTTCAAGTAATTTTTTATCAACCTTATTATTACCACCAAATCCACTTAATAATTTTTCTCTTTCTTTAAATAAGCCTTCAATTATTTCTTTAGGATCATCAATAAAATCTAAATCTAGTTTTGCAATATTCATATAGTCAGCAGGTCTCCAACAAAAAACACAATTTTGATGACACCAAAGCATAGCAGGAGTTATTTGAGCACATCTGTGACAATCAGCATTATAAAATTGTTCTTTATAACAAACACCTTCTCCTTTTAAAGCTTTTTTATTCCAGCTACAAATTTCAACTGCAGAGTGTTTACCATATATTCCATAATGTTTATGTTTTAAATCTTCAATAAGTTTATTATTAATTTCTTCCGTCATATTAATTATTGTGTATAAGATTATTTTTTAAAATAATTTATTTTGCAAATAATAGTATTTATAAATTTTATTAATATTAATTGTATATAATTCTTATTTCTAAAAAGAAATATACATGTATAAAAATTTATATAACTTATAATAAAAGGTGGTTTTTTTGGTTAAAAAGAAAGTTAGTAAAAAAATCAGTTCTAAAACTAAGAGTGTAAAAGCTCCTAAACATAGTGCTGTTAAAAAAACAAGTTCACATAAAATAAAAGCAAATCATAAAATTATAAAACATAAAGAAACAGTTCATAAAGAACATAAAATTACTAAATCTCAAGAAAAGAAAGATATTTTAACAATAATTGCATTAAGTGTTTTAATTGTAATTATAAT
>CAYXWT010000009.1:6806-12632 GCA_964468895.1 uncultured archaeon
TAATACTGATTTAAATATAGATTCAAATGTTTCAACAGATTTAGTTGAACCAGTAGTAGATGTTTCTACACCTGTAGACACAAATGTAGATGTATCTGTTAAAGATGAAAATTTAACTAAAGAAAATTTAGAAATTAAGATACAAGAATTACAAAAGATACTTATAATAGGAATTTATAAAGATATTAAAAATGAACAATTAAAAATATTTGAAAGTTGGTATGATGAATTAGGAATTGATTATGAAGAAATGAATCTTTGTTTAGAAGAAAATAATTATTTAAATCTAGATTTTAATGTAGAAAAATCTAAATTAATATCAAAAATAAGTAAAGATAAAATACTTGCACAAGCAATTGGTTTTACAGGTACACCAGGTTTATTTGTAAATAATTATAGAATTGATGGTTTTAAAGATAATGCTTATTTTGATGATTTAATACAAGCATCAAAAGATGATATTGCAAATAATGTTTCCGTTTCTTTTACAGATCAAAATTCTGTAGATTTTAATGTAAACGTTTCAGGGATACCAAAGCTATACATTGTGTATAATGAAGATCATAATTTTACTAGAGAATATATTGATAGTATTTTAAATGGATTAAAACAAGAAACTGTTTTTTTTAATCCGTTTTTAGAAGAAGTAGATATAGTAAAAGTAGATTATAAAAATACTGATGAATATATTACTAATGTGTTAAGTGCTTTTGAAGTAAACACACTACCTTTTTTCTATTTAGATGGTAATGTTAGTAGTTTATTAGAAGATTTTGATGAAAATGCTTTAAACATATTTAATTCATCATTTTTAAGTTTGCCAATTGGTGGTTATATGTTAGCTATATCTCCTCAACAAGTTCAACAAGTATTAGATATTTCTATTTTATCTGATGAGGAAGACTACATTTATGGTCAAGAAGATGCACCAGTTACAATTTATATATTTGAAGATTATGATTGTACATTTTGTGAAAAATTAGATAAAGAAGTTCTTCCAGAAATAATTACTAAATATGTAGATTCTGGTGAAGTTAATATTGTTGTCAAAGATGATGTAATTTATGAAATGCAATCATTATTTCCAACAATATTTAGCAGATGTGCTCAAAGACAAAATATATATTGGGATGTCCATACAAAATTATTTGAGAATAGAGCTTTATTTGGTGGATCTTTAGCTCAAAAGATTTCTTCAGATTATACTACCAAATATGCAGATCAAATAAGTGAATTACAAGAACAATATAAGAAATTTACAGAATAATTTTCAATTAAATTATTCTTTTTTTATTTATTTATTTAATTTTTCGTATTAGTTCTATTTATTAATTTTACTTGTTTTAATTATATTATATATACAATATAAAATTAGGGTCCGTAGCCTAGTGGATAGGGCAACAGCCTTCTAAGCTGTAGGTCGTGGGTTCGAATCCCACCGGACTCGTTTTGTGATTAATTATGAATTTTAAATTAGAATTTGCAAAGTTATTACAATCTCAAATATTAGATGTTAATATTAATTTAGAATCAATAATTAATAATATTGAAATACCCCCTAATTCTGAACTAGGAGATTTATGTTTTCCTACATTTGTTTTTGCAAAAACTTTTAAGAAGAAACCTATAGATATTGCTAATGATCTTTTAAGTAAATTAAATTTGTTAAAATCAGATTTTTTTGAGTTTTCTTCATTAAATGCATATGTTAATGCAAAAATAAAAACTTCAATTTTATTTAAAGATGTTGTAACCAAAGTTTTAAGTAAAAATAATGATTATGGTAAAAATAAAGCTTTATTAAGGAAAGAATACACTTTAGATACTTTTAATACTAATCCTCTTAAAGCACTTCATATAGGTCATTTAAGAAATATAGTTACTGGTGATGTGATTTACAGATTACTTTCATTTGCTAATCAAGTTGTACATCCTATTTATTATGGTGGAGATGTAGGTACACATATTGCAAAATGGTATTGGTATTATTTAACCTTAAATGATAAAGAAAAAATAATCCCTTCTAAAGATGTAAGTAAATGGTTTGGAAATATTTATTTAAAAGCAGGAGATAAATTAAGAAACGATCCAACTTTAGAAAAAGAAATAAGTGCAATTCAAAAAGACTTGCTTACTAATAAAGACTTGCAAAAAGAAATAATTAAATTAAGAGATATTTGTTATGAATCTTATATGTCTATTAAACGTGAATTAGATATAACTTTAGAAGATCATATTTTTGAAAGTCAATCTCAAGATAGATTTTTTAAAATTAAAGATGAAGTTTTTGCAAATAATAAAGATATTATTAAAACCGATAATGGTGCAGTAATTGCAGATTTAAAAAAACAAAATTTAGATGTTTTAGTTTTAGTTAAAGATAATGGTGCACCATTATATGCATCTAAAGATATTGGTTTAGTAGAATTAAAAAAAGAATTGTTTCCTAAATCTAATGATTTTTTGTATGTTGTTGGTAGTGAACAAAAACATTATTTTAAACAATTATTTACTTTGTTTTCATTTATATACCCTGATACATCTCATAAACATATTTCTTATGGACTAGTAAATTTGGGTTCAGAAAAGATGTCTTCAAGAGCAGGAGGTTTGGTTCTTTATGAAGACTTTAGAGATCTGATTTTTAAAAAAGTAAAATCTGTTTTAAAAGAAAATAATCTTGAAGATAATTTAGAAATTATAAAAGAGATTTCTTTTGGTACTATTAAATTTGAAATGTTAAAAATTGGATTAAATAAAACTATTAATTTTGATATTAATCATGCTCTAAACTTACAAGGAGATTCTGCAGTTTATATTCAATATACGGGTGTTAGATCTAAAAGTATATTAAATAAATGTGGTTGTAGTGAATTAGATTTAAATGATCTTAGTTTAATTGATAATTTTGAATTAGATGTTGAAGAACTTAAACTACTTAAACTAATAAATGATTTTCCAAATAAAGTAACTATTTCAGCAGTTCAATTAAAACCAAATATAATTTCAAATTATTGTTTAGAATTGGCTCATTGTTTTAATAAATTTTATTCAAATTCAGTAATAATAAATTCAAATGAAATTATAAAAAAAAGAAGATTGTTGTTAACTAAAGTTTATCTTATAACATTACAAAACGCATTAAAGTTATTAGGTATTAAGATACCTTCTGCTATGTAAATTTGAGTGATATTTGTGGATAAATATTTTGACATTGTAAATTATAATTTAATTAAAAATAATAGTTTAGAAGAACTAGAAACATTGTTTTCTGAATTAAATATATTTACAGTATATGTTTGTAAATCTCTTTTAGTTTTAGGGGATATTAATGATTTCGAAATCCCTAAATCAAAGACTATTAAATTTAAAAAAATATTTCTAATTAATAATCCATCTTTATTAAATAAAATTAAAAGCAATGATATTAATGTGATTTGTAAGCCTAATAATTTATCAGAATTATCTAAATTATTAAATAATCAAAAATCAAAATTAATTTATTCACCAATATTTAATAAATTAGGATTTGATGAAGGTTGTTGTAATCTTTGTTCTCAAAATTCCAAGCAAATTATATTTGATTTAAATTTATTTAGAAGTAATACTTATAAATCTATTAAACAAAGTTTATTTATTTTTAATATACTACAACAACATAAAGTTAAATTTTGTTTTTCTTCTTTTGCAAATACAAAAGAAGAGCTTATAGATCCAAATGTTTCAAAATATTTTTTAGAAAATTTTAATATTGATAGTTCTTTAATAGATAATGTATTTAGAGATAATCATGAGTTATAAAAAAAAATTAAACGTTATTAGACCAACTCTAAGACACAAGAAGAGATATCTAGAAATCAAACTTCTAAATACTAATAAATTAAATTTAGATTTATTAGATACTGCTGGTCTACACAAAATATTTTATAAAAATTATCAAAAAGCTTTTGGCTTATTTAATCAAATTGAGGCCAACATTACAATTATGGATTTTAATAAAGATAACAAAACCATTTTGATAAGAATAAACAGATTTTATTTAAATGAATTTATATCTTCTTTGTTTTTTTTAAAAAATGAATTAAACTTATTTAAAATTAATAAAATTAGTTCTACAATTAAAAATTTAGATTCTTAATTAAACATATTTTTAAGATGTTTTTACAGTTCCAAAACATTTATAATTGTTAATATCTATATAATATATTAGAAAGAGATAGAAAAAAAGTACTATTTTGTTTTTATAAGTTTTTTATTTTATTTATAAATTTAATTAAAATATAAAAAGGTGAATTATTTTGATGCCAATTTCTGGAAACGCAGCAGCTTATGATAGATCAATAACAGTTTTTAGCCCTGAAGGACATCTTTATCAGGTAGATTATGCTTCTAAAATTATTGAAAAAGGAAGTCCAGCAGTAGCAGTTATTTATAAGCAAGGACTTATTATTGCTGCTGATAAAAAAATATACTCTTCACTAATAATACCTGAAAGTGTAGAAAAAGTATTTAAAATAGATAATCATGTTTGGACAGCTTGTTCAGGTTTAATTGGGGATGGAAGAAGATTAGTTGATTTTGCAAGACAAATTGCTCAAGAAAATAGAACTTATTATGATGATCCTATAGAAATTGAAACTCTTGTAAAAAGAATTGCTTCAATAGTTCAATATTATACACAGTATGGTGGAGCTAGACCTTTTGGTGTATCTTTAATTATAGCTGGTGTAGATAGTTTAGGCAAACACATTTTTGAAACTGAACCAAGTGGTGCAATAACTGCTTATAATGCAGTAGCTATTGGACAAAATAGACCAAAATTAATGACATATTTAGAAAAAAACTTCAAAAAAAATTTAAATTTAGATGATGCTATTAAATTAGCTATTAACACTTTAAATCAAAATTTAGAATCTAAACAAAAATTAAATTCTAAGTCATTAGAAGTTATTAATATTTGTGAAGATAATAAAAATAGTGTTTTACCTTTATCAAAATATTCTAAGTATTTGTAATTTCAAATAAATTAATTTAAAAAAGGTGTGATGAATTTATGGTTAAATTAGAAAATGCAGTTTTGGCAAGATTTAGTAGAGATGGAAGTCATTTTGAAATTTGGGTAGATCCTCAATTAGCATGGGATTATAAACATGGTAAAGTAGATGTTAATTTTAATGATATGATTGCATTAGATATGGTTTATACAGATGCTAAAAAAGGTGAAGAAGCAAAACAAGAAAGAGTTAAAAGTATCTTTAATACTAGTGATTTTGAAGAAATTGCAAAAAAAATAATTTGTGATGGAGAAGTTCAATTAACTACATCTCAAAGAAATGAAATGCTTGAACGAAGAAAAAAAGAAATTATTGATTTTATTGCAAAAAATGCTCATGATCCTAAAGCAAACACACCAATACCAATTCAAAGAATAATAAATGCATTAGATGAATTAAAATATAAGTTTAATTTATCTAGGAAAAGAGATGATGAAATAAAAGAAGTTTTATTAAAATTTAAAAAAATCATGCCCATTTCTTTAGAAAAGATTTCTATAGTTATTGAAGTTCCTGCAATCTATTCAGGAAAAGTTCAACCAATTTTACATAAATATGAAATTGAAGAAGAAAAGTGGGGGCCAACAGGTAATTTAATTGCAAAGGTAAAAATTCCTGCAGGTCTAAAATCAAGTTTAATTAATGAATTTAATAATATTACACATGGACAAATAACTACTAAAGTAGAATAATTATATATTTCTATTTTTAATTAAAATGTTTTTGTTTATTTTTATTAAAGTAGGTGGTACTTATGAGAAAAATTGTTTAT
>CAYXWT010000009.1:12732-20403 GCA_964468895.1 uncultured archaeon
ATGTTTTTGTTTATTTTTATTAAAGTAGGTGGTACTTATGAGAAAAATTGTTTATCCAGGTGAGTTTTTAACAGATCAAAGAAAAAGATTAGGTGCAAACATATATTTAGAATCTAATAAAGTATATAGTTTAGCTTTAGGTTTATTAGTAGAATCTAATGATTTTATTTCTGTAATACCTTTAAATGGACCTTATCTAGCAAACATTGGTGATGGTGTTATAGGTGTTATAAAATCAGAAAATGCAAACGGATATATTATAGATATTAGTAGTGTTTATGAATCTTATTTTCCTAAATCTTTACTTACAAAAAAATTAAATATTGGAGATTTAATTTATGCAAGAGTTAAAAGTACAGATGATGGTTTAAGTTTAGATAATATAAATATTTTACCAAAAGGTAATGTTATGTCAATATCATCAAAAAAAGTACCTAGAATTATTGGTAAAAATGAATCTATGTTAAATATTTTAAAAAAATATACTTCTTCAAATATAGTAATTGGTAAAAATGGAAGAATATGGTATATTTCCAAAAAAGAAAAATTATTAGAAAAAGCAATTTCTATAATTATTAAAAATTCACAAAAATCAAAATTAACTGATTTTGTAGAAAATTATCTTAAAAGTAAATTATAAAAAAATTATATTATAGGATTTGATATATATGAATGAAGAAAAAAGACATGATGGTCGTAGTAATGATGACCTAAGAAAAATAAAAATTGAATTAGGTGTAAATAAAAATGCAGATGGTTCTTGTTTATTTACATGGGGTAAAAATATTGTTTTAGCAACAGTTCATGGACCTAAACCAATGTTCCCAAAACATTTATCTAATGCAAATAAAGCTGTTGTAGATTATAAATATAGAATGGCTTGTTTTTCTGTAACTGAAAGAAAATCACCAGTTCCAGGCAAAAGAGATAAAGAAATTTCATTAGTTTCAGCTAATGCACTAGAAAGTGCAATAAAAACAGAATTATTTCCTAATACTGTTATAGAAGTAAATGCTTTAATTTTATCTGCTGATGCTGGTACTAGAGTTGCAGCATTAACTGCAGCATCATTAGCACTTGCTGACGCTGGAATACCTATGAAAGGATTAATAAGTTCAGTTGCAGCTGGAAGAGCAAATAAAGAACTTATTTTAGATTTAGATAAACATGAAGAAGATGCACCAGATGCAGTAGATATGGCTTGTGCTGTATTAATGCCTCAAAAAGAAATTGCTTTATTACAAATGGATGGTTATGTAAATATAAAAGATTGTGAAGCAATATTAGATCAAGCAATTAAAGGTGCAGAAAAAGTTTATGAAATGCAAAAACAAGTTTTAATTAATAAATATCCTATAGAAGGTGAAATTAATGAGTAATGAAAATATTTTAGATGTATTAGATGCACAAAAAGTAAAAAGCTCTTTAAAAGAATCTAAAAGATTAGATGGTAGAGATTTTAAAGAAGCTAGAAATTTAGAAATAGAAACAGGAGTTGTTTCTTCTGCTGATGGTTCAGCTCACATTAAATTAGGTAATACAGAAATTTTAGCAGGTGTTAAATTTTCTATAGGAAAACCTTATCCAGATAGTCCTGAAAAAGGAGCTATGATATTTAATTTAGAATTAAGTGCAGTTGCTGGACATGATTTTCAAACAGGTCCTCCTAGAATAGAATCTGTTGAATTTGGAAGAGTTGCAGATAGAGCAATTAGATCTGCAGAATGTATTGATTTTTCTAAATTATGTGTTGTTCCTGGTGAACATGTTTTACTTATATTTGTAGATTGTTATGTACTTAATGCTGATGGTAACTTAATAGATGCAGCAGAATATGCAGCTATGGCAGCACTTTTAGATGCTAAGATACCAAAATTAGATGATAATTATAAAATCATCTATTCAGAATATACTCAAGACAAATTAGCTATTGATATAAATAAATTTCCTGCTTCATTTACATTTTATAAAGTAGATGGTAAAATTATATGTGATGCAACTAATGCTGAAGAAAAGGCAAGTGATTGTAGATTTTCAATAGGTGTAGTAGATGATAATATAGTTTCTTATCATAAAGGTGGAATTGGTACTTTTACATCTTTAGAAATTAAAGAAATGATGAAATTAGCTGTTGAAAAATATGGTGCTATAAAAACAAAAATATGTGATGCGAAATGACAACAAAGAAAGTTAAACAAACTGGAAAATATGGTGTTAGATCTGGTGTTGGAATAAGAAAAAAATATCTTTTAGCAACACAAGATAAAAGTAAAAAAGAATGTCCTAATTGTGGGGCAGTAAATAAAATAAAAAGAAAAGCAGCAGGTATTTATTTTTGTGAAAATTGCAAAACTAAAATAGCTGGCGGTGCTTATAAATTTAAAACAGCAAATAAATAGGAATGTGATTGTTTATGTATGTTTGTTCCAATTGTAAAGAAGAATATGATGAATATCCAGAAAGTAAGAAATGTAGATTATGTTCTTGTAGAGTTTTTTTTAAGAAAAGAGATCCTGTTATAAGAAAAGTAAATACAGATTAATTTTTGATAAAAATGTTTATATTAGGCTCTAGGAATGCAAATCTTGATCAAAAAAAGTTTATAAAATATCTTTGTAATTTTTTATTTGGTTTAAAATTTATTCCTAGAGGAAAAACAAGTCTTAAAAAATTGTTTGAAAAATCAAAATATTTTTCTTATAATTATTTTTTACTTTGTTCAAAAGTAAGAGGTTTTAAAGACAAATTATTACTCAATATTTATAAATTAGATGGTAGTAATTATTTATTAGATAAAAAATATATAATTTCAAATATAAAATATGTTTCTAGTATTTCAAAAATAAAAAATATGTTTGTTGAAATTAATGATTTTAAAGATATATTTTATTTTTTAGATAATAAATATAAATCTAAAGATGAATATTATACTTACAAGTTAGATTCAAATAACAAATTATCTTTTATTTGTAAGGATAAAGAATTAGGTTTTTCATTTAATTTAGAAAAAGTGATAATATGCTAAAATCAATTATTTCTTCTAATATAAAAATAAAATCTAATGATCCAAACAATTTAAAAAAATTATTAGATTTAGAAGTTAATAGACATAAATATGATAGATCAGAATCTAAAATAACAATAGATGAAAAAAATCAAATTTTAGAAATTAATATTTTTACAAAAGATCTAATAGCTTATAAAGCAACAGTTAATAATTATATTAATTTATTAGAACTTATAAAAAAAGCTAGTGAGGTAGAATTATGAGTGATGCAAATTCAACAACTATATATAAGCAACAATTAATGTTTGTAACCAGACAAAAACAACAATTAGAAGTTCAAAAAAATGTTTTAGATAATGCCATTAAAGAACTTGAAAAAACAAAAGATAAAAAAGTTTACAAAGGTATAGGTAATATTTTTATAAACTCAGATAAAGATGATGTTATTAAAGATACAAAAGATTTTAAAGAAACTGTAGATTTAAAAATAAAAAACTTACAAAAACAAGAAGAAGATATAATCGGTAAATTAAATTCTTTAAGTAAATCTAGTTCTGAAGAAGATAATGGTAAAGATAATAATACTGAAGGTATTGCATAAATTTAATTTATTTTAAATAAATTATTTTTTTTCCTACTTTTATTTTTTTTCTTTTTGAATATTTAATAAGATAATGTATAGTACTTTTAGGTATTTTTAATTTTTCAGCTAGTTCTCTATAAGAATAATCTTTATACATTTTAATAATCTTTTTAAGTTTATTAATATCAATTTCTATAGCTCTACCTTGTTCTTTTTTAATATATAGTTTTATGTTTTCTTTTTGAATAATTTTTTTGCAATTTTTAGAAAATCTATTTCTAGTAGATTTAGAAACTGTAATTAATTTTAATTTTTTACATTTTAAAATTATTTTTTCAATAACTTTTTTAGAAAAAGATTTTGTAATATGTAATTCTTCGCAATCTTTATTTATATATTTTACTCTTTTGCTATCATTTAAATTGTCTTTTATTTTATACATCTTAAATCTAATTTTTAAAATTTATTTTATTAATTTACAAAGTATAAATATATTTATACAAATATATTTATAAACTATATTACTCTATTAATAATATAACCTTTAGTTTTGATATTTGATAATATGTTAGAATCTACTTTAGCAAGTCTTATTAGTCTTGGAATTATAATAGTCAGTGCAACTATAATGACATACATATTTAATAGACTTAAACAGCCATCGGTATTGGCTTTTATTTTAACAGGTATTATCATAGGTCCTATGGTTTTAGGTCTTGTAGGTAATACTGAAGAGATTAAATTATTATCTGAAATTGGAATTGCTTTTTTACTATTTAGTGTTGGTGTTGGCACTGATATTAAAGAAATAAAACAAATTAATCTTTCAGTCTTTTTAGTACCGGTTATAAATATTGTTATATCTTTTTTGTTATTTTTATTATTTAAGAATGTGTTTTTAGTAGATTTAGTTCAAGCACTTTATCTTAGTTTTATAGTTTCTTTTAGTTCTACAATGTTAGTTGTAAAACTATTTATGGATAATTTGCAACTTAATTCATTACATGGAAAATTATCAGTTGGTATTTTACTAGCAGAAGATTTATTAGCAGTTTTGGCAATACCTATTTTAAAAAATATAAGTTCATTTTCTTTATTATTTTTAGGAGGAGTTATTCTAAAAACAATTGTTTTTATCCTATTTGCATATTTTTTATATAAAGTTGTATATCCTAATTTAATTAAAAAATCTTATAGATCAGAACAAAGTTTTTTTCTTCTTTCAATTGCAAGTTGTTTTATTTTTATTTTATTATCTATTAAACTAGATTTTCCAATAGCAATAGGTGCTTTTTTTGGAGGACTTGCTATATCAATTTATCCTTATAATCTAGAAATATCTAATAAAATTTCAGGAATTAGAAATTTGTTATCTATGATATTTTTTGTATCTTTAGGAATGCAATTATCTTTTAATATTTCATCTAACATTTATTTTTTTGTAGGACTTTTAATTTTAGTTTTTTTAATTAAACCTTTAATACATTTTTTTATGATATTATTTTCTGGTTATGGTCTAAAAATATCCTCTCAAGTTGCTTTAAATTTAGCACAAATATCAGAATTTTCTTTAATACTTGCGATGCAAGGTTTTAATTTAGCACAAATTACTTCTGCTCAATATAATGCTGTAATAATAGTAACATCTTTATCTATGCTTCTAACACCTTACATTATGAAATCTAATAAATTAGTATCAGATATTTTTAAACCCTTTGCCAAACATTATAAAAGCAAACATTTTTCTAGAAAAATTGATGCCTTAAAAAATATTCCTAAAAACTTATCTGATCATATTGTAATTGTTGGTTCTGATGTTATTGGTGAAGCTGTTGTTAAAGTTTTAGGAAGAGATGTAGAAATACCTTTAATGATTGTAGATTTTAATCCAGATAAAATATTGCATTTAATTAGTAAAAATATTAATTGTATTTGTGGAGATATTAATTCTGAAGATATAATTAGTTCTTTAGCTTTAAATAAAGCTAAATTAATTGTAACTACACTTCCACGTTTTGATGATACTATAAGATTTGTAAATATTGTTAAATCTAAAAATCCTAATTTAAAAATTTATTCTAGAGCTAAAACTAAATCTCAAGCTGTAAAATTATATCAAATAGGAGTAGATTTAGTTATTTTGCCATCTGTTTTGGAATCAAACTATCTTTTAGATAAAATATATAATTTTATTAGATATGGTAGTGAAAGTGTATCTTCTTTAAAATCAGCATATTTAAGTTATTTAGAAAAAGATGTTAAAAGTAATAAAGAATTTCTTAAAAAAAGAAAAAATAAATTTTAAAAAAATTAAAATTTATTTTTTAAATATCTTTTTAATTTTAAGACATTTCTTTTTTTCTTTTTTTTCAACTAGTTCTTTAATAGCCTTTTTGAATTCTTTTAAAAATTTGTTTTTGGATTTATATTTATGTTTTTTTAAATTTTCAGTATAACAATCTAATTTTTTAAAAAATGCTTCTAGTTTATTTTTATCAATTGTAGTGTGTTTTTCTCCAAATCCCATTTTCTCAAGATAATGTGCATTTGTAATTTGTTCAAATTGTTTCTTAATAGGAATAGAATATATTGGTGTTTTATAATATATAGCTTCACTTATTGATGTGTGTCCACCATTAGTAATAAACGCTTTTGCATTTGCTATGTATTTATACATTCCTGGAGTACCCATTTTAATAAATTTAACATTTTTAGAATTGTAATTTCTTTTAGAACCAAAAAGAACAAACTTTTCGTTTTTTATTTTTTTAATTTCTGAAATAATTTTTTTATCAAAAAACCTATTATATATTAAAACATAATTTTTTTTTATGGGTTTGTAATTATATTGCTCATCAAGAAGTATAGGGTCAAAAAACATTGTGTTTTTTTTAATAATTTTAGTTTTATAAAAACATAGTCCAAAATATCTATCTGCATGAGGTACAATAATTTTGGAAATAGACTTTGCTGTTATAAAATTAGAGGTGTCTTTAAAGTTAAAATCTACTTTACCTCTAAATATTGTTGAATGATTATCTACACAAATGGTAGGTATTTCCATGATTTGAGCACACCATAAACTAAATCTTTCTAAATCTGATATTAAAATATCTGGACGATAATTTTTAATTAGTTTTATAATCTTTTTGAAATTCTGTATGTTTCCTTTAGATATATAAAATGTATCTATAAATGTGTTCCAATAATCTATTTCATTATCACTATAATTAAAAGCAAATTGAGGAATTAAAGTATAATCTCCAAAATCATCTCCTAAAAAATCTTTTACATTTTTACTAGTGATGATACGTATTTCATGATTATTTTTTTTAAGCTCTTTAATAATAGGTATACTTCTAACAGCATGACCTAATCCATCTGAATTTATTGCATATAAAATTTTCATAGTTCATCAAATTTTTATTTTTTAAGTAATAGTTATATAAAATAAGCCAAAAGTTTTTAAAAATACTTCTTTTTAAATATTTATATAACTAATATCTTAAAAGGTTTTAATATATGAAGATATTTATTTGTGGTTTTTCAGCATCTGGTAAAAGTTATTTAACTGAATTTATTGGTAAAAGATTAAATCTTAAGGTTATACATACATCTGATCTTTTAAAACAAATTTCTAAAGGTAATTTTGAAAATATTTTAAATATAGAAAACACTAAGATGAACATGGGGTGGTATGAACATTCTAATTTAGATTCTCTTAGAAAAAGTAATGATACTATAGACATAAGATTAGATAAATATCTTTTAGACTTTGTTAATAATAACGATAATTTTGTGATGGATTCTTGGACTTTACCTTATCTTTATAAAGGTGGTTTTAAAGTTTGGTTAAAATCTGATCTTTCTGAAAGGTCAAAAAGAATGTCTACTAGAGATAATATTGATTTAAATGAAGCCTTAAAATTAGTAGTTAAGAAAGATACTTTTTCAATAAATAAATTTAAGAAATTATACAGTTTTGATTTAGGTAAGGATTTATCTAATTTTGATTTTGTTTTAGATACTACTAATTTAAGTTTAAAATCTGTTCATGATATTGTATTAGAAGAAATTAAAA
>CAYXWT010000010.1:0-4150 GCA_964468895.1 uncultured archaeon
TAGCACTATATGTTTCTGGTAATCTATACATACTTAATCTTTTAGTATCTAAAGCGTCTCCAAATATAGTTGCTCCACCACTTCTAATTTCCCAATATATAAAACTAGCACCAAAAAATGGGAGTGGTTTAAGTAAAAAATTATTTGTATAAGATTTACCTGTAAGTGCTCTTGTTTGTTGGTTAATAAAATTAGTACCTCTTACACCAGCCATTTCTTTGTTTTCAAAAAGAGTTGTTGCTTTAGTAATTGCTTTGGAATTATCATCAAATTTTTTAGGTAGAAGATCAAAAGAATCATTAACGAAATCTAATTTGTCAAAAGCATTTGCTTTCATAATTGCTTCTGCTTCAATTGGACTTGCACCTTGAGATATTAGGGCTTTTTGTAAATCATCAAATTTACTATTATAAGTTTCTAAACTACCTACTACACCACTAAATCCATCTTTATTAAATCTTGATGCAGGTGTTGTTATAAAATTACCTGCTGTATCTGTATATCTTACAAATCCATCAGGATTTTTTGTTGCAAAATCTGCAACATTATCTAAAGACATTCCAGTAACACGTGTACTAGTATCTATTTGTTTTACATATGAAACTGCTTTTGTTCTTCTTATCATAGAACCATCAATAGTAGGTATATCTACTGTTATTGTTTGTATATCTTTAAATCCTTTTTCATATACTTTATCATTTATACCTATAACATTACCATTTTGCCTAATATTATTAGTTTCAAGGCTTATAGTTTTGGGATTTCCTGTTGTTATATCTGTAAAAGTAAAATCTGATTTTTTCATAGCATTTGTAAAATCGCCTTTTTCTTTAAGTACAGAATTAATTTTTATAGAATCGTAAGTTTGTTCTTTTATAGTTTTAGATAATAGATACATTGCATCAGAATTATCTTCTAATAATTTAATTTGATCTTTATTTAGTAAATGAATAATATCATCTATATTTTTTCCTTGAGCCTTATTACTTTTTATAGTTTTTAAAACAGCTTTAAAATCATCATCCATTATATTTTTAACAATATTATTACTAATATCACTCATAGTTTTATATTGACCCATAACATCTACAACAGCTCTTTTTTGAATTGTAGATAAATTTTTAAGAACATCTCCTGAATTAGTAATATATCCTTTAGTTAAAAATTCACTAAATTCTTTTTCATCTAATGTTTTTTTAAGTAAATCTGTTACTTGTCCATATACTTCATGATTGTGCATATCTCTTAGTCTTATATCTGGAGCATGTAGTGCACTTAATGCATTTGGATGTTCTAGTAAATCTTTTAGTTTTAGAGCTGCATTTTTATAGTCTCCTTTTGTGTTTTTACTATACCATGCTTTTTGAAATGTTCCTTTTGGATTTCTTAATAAGTTAGCAGGTTCGTTTGTTAAATTATCCCAAAATCCACCTTGTTTAATAACACCTGTTTTTTTAAGTGTATTAGGTAGAAATTCAGCAATTTTACTACCATATTTGCTAGCAAATATATTAGCAGCACCATTCATTAATATTGGGCTTGCTACACTAAGAACCATATCTACAGAAAAATATTGATTAAACATTTTATCAAATAAAGAATAAGAATTAATATAACAGTCTTCACCTTTACAAGTTGTTTGCATATCTGCTACAAAGTTACCAACTTCAAATGAATTTTTTATAGCTTTATCTTTAATAATTGTCATTTTTTCTAAATTAATTTCATTACTATCTGAATTTTCAAGAGCTTTTTGATATTGTTCAATTTCTAATAATGAAGTATCTGAAAATACACCTAAATCTACTGTTGAATCATATTTTTCGCCAGTAATTAATTTTCCAGCTTCTTCTTTAGCTTTATTTAATCCAATTGCATCAAGAACATCTTTACCAATAGTAGACATTTCTTTAAAAAAGCCATATTCTCCATTTTGTCTAAATAATCCATCTCCATTTGTATAACAACCATTTTCTGAATCTAAACATCTTCCAACTCTAAAAGTAGTATCTAGATTTAGTCCATATTGAAATGAACCTGTACAACTTTGATTTATTAAAGATGGTATTTCTTTTGTTTTTATTAATTGATTTGGCATTTCTTTTTTTAAAGCCATATCTCCAGCTTTAGCTCCAGGTTCAGTTAATAAAACTTCATTTTTTTCTAAAGTTTCTCTATCAGTGTTTGGCATTTGGTCAGAACCAACTTCATCTATTTTAAAACCTTTAACTAATATGTCATTCCAAATTTTAGAAATACTTTCTTCAGGTAATTCAACTGTATAACATCCATTTCCTCTATTAAAAACATAACTTAATTCAGAAACACCTTCATTAGTCATATATGTATTACTACAACTTTTTATATTTTCAGGTTCTAAATTTAGTTCAGAGTTTATTCTAGTACTATCTATATTATATGCAAATATACTATTTACAAATAGAAGTAAGAATAAAATACTCATTACTTTTTTGGAAATTTCTTTTAAATTATTTTTTATTTTTATAAAGTTTATATTTTTCATTTGAATTACCAATTTTTGTTTATTTTTTAAAAATATATTATATATACTATTAAAGATAAAATTTTTGGAAATATTAAATATATAATATAAGCAATTATTGCTGATATTGATATACTAACCCATAATTTAAATATTTGTGTATGTTCTTTATTTTTCTTTTTTTTATTTTCATTTAATTTTTCATATATTGCAGTACTAATAAAAGCAAAGAATAATAGTATTCCAGAAATAATTAAATTTACAAATAATAATCTAAGTGTATTAAAAACTATAGTTATAAGCGTGTTCCAAAAAGTATTTGCAGGAAAACCTGTTATAATAAAAGGTAAATAATATGTTACAAGTAGTATTATATAGCTTATAATATAAATTAAAATAAATAATGACAAAAAGAAAGACTTTTTTTTTTTTAAAATTTTAAATTCTTTTTCTAAAATAATACATATTAATGTAAAAGGTATTGCAAATATTAATGATGAAATAATTAGTTTAAATAAAAATACAATATAATTCCAAAACATAAATTTTTACACTTTTTTAAGTTATTTAATAATATTTTCTTTAAGATATATAATATATACTAGATTTATTTAAAAATATATTTATATTTGTATATTGAAACATTTAAAAGCATTATTGTAATACTTATATTATAGAATATTAAATTAAATTTCCAAAAAAACAAAACTAATTAAAAATATGAATGTTTATGGCTGAAATTAAAAGAAGACTTAGAAGATTTCATAGAAAATATGATGGTAACAAAATTATATATAATGATGAATCTAAAAAATCAAATGATAATATAGGTTCAGTTATTAAAACTGATAATCTAAGTCTTAAAGAATCAGAAACTTTAGATTTAGAATACTTAGAAAAAGATCCTAATAAAAAAAAAGAAATTATTGACAAAATTCTTTATGAAATGGAAAATACAATAAGTCCAAATGTAGATGCAATTAGTGAAATGATATATAATCAATTTAAAAAAAATAATGTTGAAGTTGATCAAGATGTAATTGAAGATGTTGTTAAGAGAAGTGATCATTATAGAGCTATAAAAAGTTATAGTGATCAAACTATAAATTCTGAAAAAAAAGTAGATGTTACTTTAAATAGGGTTGATGAAAGAAAAAGATTATCAGAAGTTATAGACAATGTTTATGATCAAATAAAAAAAAAGAAAATAAAAGATGATATTGAAATTAAAAAGAAAGAAGAAGAAAAAGAAAAAATAGTTTCAGAAATAAAAACTAAAGAAAAAGAACAAGTTGAAACTAAAAAAGAAGATTTAAAAGAAAAAAAATCTCTAGAAAACGATACCAAAAAATCCGAAGATAATAATAATCTTAATTTAAATTTTGAAGATGATAATTCTAAATTAGATAATGAAGATGATCTTGGACTAAAATTTTAAATTAATTTAAGGAAATTCCTTACAATTTAATAACTCTATATCTTCTTCACCAATATTTACTGTTGCAGGCCAAATTGCAAAAGTTGAATTTAAATGCATAGTTGTAGTACCACCAGAATCTATTTTTTTAAAATTTAAAGGTACTGAAGAAGAAAATATTTTATTACCTTTAGAAATAACACTTATAACATCTTGTGTTGTATTAGGAT
>CAYXWT010000010.1:4250-20129 GCA_964468895.1 uncultured archaeon
AATATTTTATTACCTTTAGAAATAACACTTATAACATCTTGTGTTGTATTAGGATTACATAAATAATATTGAGATCCTTCATTAGTATAATAAGTCTGATATTTATAATCTGCATTTTCATCGCTAGCTTCAGAAAATAGAGTTTTTTTAATCATAAAGAAATGAAATAAATCAGTACTTGTGCTTATATTTGTACCTGTATTTAATAAGTAAAATGTATAATCATATGAATCTAATGGTCTCATAATAGACTTTATAGTTTGAAATAAATTAAATTTTGCAATATTTTCATTATCAGTTGTATTTAGTGCATTTATGTCTGATCCTGTTGCTCCAATATGTCCATCTGCAAAAAAATCTTGTTTGATAGCAACAATTAAATAATCTTTGGCAACAGGTTTATCTAAATTTAAATCAAAGTCTAATGGAACAGTAGTGTAAAATATAGTTTTCATAGCTGAATTAGTATATTCTTGAAAATATAAATTTGAAATACTTTCTTGAACTCTAAGTCCATAAGTTGAAGAATATCTAAATAATAAAACACACAAACTAACAATTATAATTAAGAAAAATAAAGAATCTGTAACTGCAGCTTGAGCTTTATTTTTTTTCAAACTTATTTTTGAAATTATTTGGTTCATATTTTATTTCCAAGTAACTATGTATATTCTTGCTGGATATATAAATTCTGTTTTTTGAACAGTTATTGGGAACATATAAACAACTGTTTCTTTATCATTATTATTTCTAAAATCATTTAAATTAAAACATTGGTAATATTTTTTAACTTCGTTTATTTCTTGAAAAAGTAAATTTTGATCGCATAAATCTAACTTGTTTAGCCCTCTGTATTTCTCAGAATTTAAATCTAAATCTACTAAAAATGAATTCCAATGATATTTTGAATTTACTTTTTTACAAGCTTTATCAAAAGCATTCCAATCAGCTATAAGGGGTTCTGATTTCATTGTATTTGCAATTTTTATAGTTTCATTTTGTAAACTATAAAGATCATTACTATTTTTATAAACATTATAAGTACTCATAAATACAGCAAAAAATATTGTTAATCCTAGAAATATAGGAATTATACTTGGTAAATCATCACCAATAGCTCCAATATATGCTTTTTTTGATTTTAAAAAATTTAAATTCATTTTTTTCAGATTATAAATTATATTTTTAAGTATTACAAGTTGCTGAATCTTTAGACAGTTCTGGAATCGCACACATACAACTAATGTTTTGATCATCTACTAAAGTATCAGTAAAATCACTATTTATTTGTGCACAACCAGGGATATTATTTTTATATCCACAGGAAAAAATATATATATGTGGAACTGTATTTATTACTTTTTTTGCAATAGTAATTCTATTATCTATAGAATCTTTTTTAAGAGTATCAAAATCTAAATAGTAATACTCTCCATCAGACACTTCTTGAAAATTATATTTCCCATCATTATCTTCATTATATTTCCAATCATAGAATTTTACAACACCATTATAATCAATATCATAAGCAGCAAATATATTTTTTTTCTTATGATCTAATATAGATATTATAAGTTTGTTACCATCATCTCCACTAAAATTAGAAATATTAAGAATGTATTTACTATTATTATAATAAGAATCTCCAGAATTAATTTTAATTTTATTTGGAATACTTACATATTTCACATTACAATAGCTACTACTTTCAATTCCACTTTTTATACTTTCTCCAACTTTATAAGTTAATTCATAACTTTGTCTTGTTCTAAAATTTGAACTAACTGTATTCATAAAAAATAAAACAATAGCAGCTATTGCTGTTACAAATATTAACATATTTAATTTAGATAAAGCAAATTCCATCATTTTAAATCAATATTTTATATATTTTTTTAATTTAATTAACTTCTAATTTTTTTAAGTAAGCAAACGTGAGTAGATCCACCAATATCTTTTTTAAAAATTTTATATACTCCTGATGATATATTATCAGGATCTGTATAAGAGTTAGTGGTTGCTCCAGAATTAGGAGTAATTATTTTCCACTCAGGAGTTTTTAGGTTAATACCACAATTTAGTGGATCTGATTCAAAATCTACACTTGTTGGTAAATCCATACATAGTGGTGGTATTGGTCTTTTAATACCATTATGTCCATCATCGTAAGTGTATTCTAATAAAGTACAACTATCCATTGTACCTTGACAATAAGCACTACATTTACTTCTTACAGTATAGGTTCTTAATTTTACAGTTTCATACATTTGATTATAACAAGATTTAGAATCAAAAGAAATAGTTTTAATTGTTAAATCTGATCCTAATATAACTTCTCTTAATGCACTTTTAAGTTCACTTAAATCTTGAGTTTTATTTCCAATACAAGTATTTTCAGATAAGTTTTTTAAAGCAAAACTACCAGCTAAAAGTACAAATCCCATAAGTATTACTGCAATTAATACTTCAAAAGGAGCTCCAACTTGGGCTTTTTTTTTTAAACAAAATTTATTTATTAGTATCATATTTAGAATATATACAATAAAGTATTTATATAATTTAGTATTTATTTTTAAAATAAGAAAAATAAAAAAAAGTAAGATATTAATTAAAAATTTAAGAAGAGCTATTTACTACGTAGAATTAGAAGGTAATTTAGACATACTTACAGATGTTTTCATAGAATCTACAAACATAGGTTTAATTACAGCAATTAAAACAATAGCAACAATTGCAACAATTAAAAGCATATAAAGAGTAGAAGCTGAATCAGCTTGAGCTCTTTTATCTTTTAATATTTTTTTAAATTCTTCTTTAAAATTTAACATAATTAATCATTTAACTTTTTGTTGGATAAACTATACAAGCAGTACCAGAATTGTCAAATTCAGTTTCTACAAAGTCTATATCTTGTAAAGTTGTATCCTCAGAAATATTACCACTATACAATTCATAGGACTTTCTTAATGCAATACGATCATCATCACAAAGTACCCCTACTAAATATTTTACAGATTCAGATGTTTTTATTTTCAAAGCTGATATTTCATCTGTACTTAAAACTACAAAATCTGAATCATATCTATGAGGTACTTTAAACTTAACTTGATTTGCAGATAGTCCTGTTCCTTGAACAACTGCAGAAGCACTTATATATGGTACATCTTTTGAAGAGAATTTAACTTCAGTAGATTTTAATAGTACACCTGGATCATCTGGTGCACTTTTTAATAAAGTATTGATTGCATCTGATGGCCCTGTTCCAATGTCTGGCCCATTTATAATCATTGGTAATAATAAAGCTAATATTGCAAGAGCAACAACTGCTGCAATAAGTAATTGAAATGTTGAAAAGGCTTGTCCTTTTTTAGATTTTAATAAATTTTTAAAACTCATTTTTTATTCCTCCAAAAATAATTAATATATTTTTAATAAGTTTATTGTTATACAAAATATATTTAAATATATCTTAATTGTTAGTTGTAATATCTATATAATTAAATATAAATTATAAAATATAAATGTAATTATAGTAGCTGTTATAACTGTTAATAGAACATCTAAATAATTGATTTTATTATTTTGAAAATAATTATTTTTATTATTATTTATAACATACATATCTAAAGATTTATTATAACCAGAAGTTTTGTTATTAGTTTTTATTAAAGCCCAAAAACTACCTTGTATAATTGTACAAAATGCCCATATAATTATTATTTCATAAAAATAATTTAAAGTTAATATTTTTGAATTTAATAATGTCCAAAATATACTTAATAATATAATTGTTGTAATACTTGTAAATAAATATTTTATAAATAATTTAATTTTATAATTATTAGTTATATTTATCATATTATTTAATAACCAACTTAAAATAAAAAAGATTGTCATTAAAGCAATAACAGAAAATATAACTATAAGTATTATTGAGCCTATAAAATATCCTAAAATTAAAATTATTGCTGCTAATACAAAAAATATTATATTATTTAGTAATTTCATAAAAATTCTTTTTTTTAAAATATAAATTATTTAGTTAATCGTCAATATATTCTACATTTGGTTTTTTATTAAAAAATATAACACAATATACAGGACATTGTTTTAGTTCTGTAGAATCATAAATTATATCATGATATTCATTTATTTCATCATCAGTTATGGGCGCATCTTCAAAATCACAATAAGTATAAACATTCATTTTCTTGAACTTGCCTTGAATATTAAGGATGTTACTAGCAGTATCTTCTTTAAAACCTGGTCCAGGTACTAACTTAAAACATTCTTTGTCTATTCCAGAATAGTTTTCTAGCTTTCTAGTACTAATAGTTCCTGAAAGTAATAAATCATCAATTACAAATTCTTTTTTTGTACTAATACCTACTGCTTTAGTAGCTGAAATTATTCCATCTTTAAATTTTTGATTACTTATTAATAAAGATTTTTCATTTATAGATTGAACCATACTATAAATTACAACTAAAAAAGCTAATGCTAAAACAAAAGCTATTAATAATCTATAAGCTTCAAAAGCTTGAGCTTTTTTTGAAAGTTTAATAAAGTTTTTTAATTTTAAATATTTCATAATTTATTTTCTTTCAAGTTATTTTTTTAAAATATCATACTAGATAACATTACTGTAATTATAAATAAAGTAATTGCAACAGGAAGAGTTTGAGCAATTCTTAATTTTACAAGTGTCATATTGTCTTGTTCAATCATAGTTGTAAAATAAGTCATAATTATAACTATTTGTACAACGTAAATTGCAACAATAATAGTAAATTCAGTAGTTGTTGCTAATTGACTTACAACTTCAGTATTAATAGAACCCATACTAGTCATAGAACTAGTATTTATGTTAGCACCCATAGAGCCACCTACATCTTTAATACTTTCTAAAGATGCTTCCATATCTTTTAATGTTCCACTATTAGCTATAGAATATAAAGTAGAAGTTACAACTTTTTGAAGAGAAGTTGTTATACCTAAAACTATTGGTGTAATAAATTTAGACATACTTGATAAAGTTGAAGTTACACTTGTAATTAAATTTGTTAAAGTTTTATTAACATCATCTGTATTTCTAAGTTGCATAGAGTAAGACATTAAAGTTTTAGCAGCAACATTAACTCCTAATTGAACAGAATCACTTAGAAGTTGCATAGCACTATTAATTATATTAGAAGGATTATTTTTAAGAGCACCATAACTTTTATCAAATAAAGCAGAATGTAAATTAAGTCCTAATATTTTAATATTATCTATAGTTTTTCCAAATATGCTTTGGGCTATTAAAGAATTTGGTAAAAAGGATCTGGTATGCTCTAAAGCATCTTCAATAGGTTTATTTTCACCTAATCTACTTGCAATAATATAAAGAGCATCTTTAAATTCATCTTCCATTTTTTCAGTTTTAAGTTGTATTTTTCTTTTGTAAATACTAACTACATAACACCATAAAGAAATTGCTAAACAAATTGTAATTAATATACCATTAATTACATAATATGGTGTAACATCATTTTCTGGTTGTGACCAAAATTCATTTTCTTGATCTTTACTTTCAAATTCTGGATTTTCAGGGTCATATCCAGATTCTAATAATATTTTTCCTTTAGTAACTCCAAATTGGTTTTGTAGATATATACTACCTCCAATTCCTCCAACTAATAAAACTATTAAAATAAAAAATACATTTAAATATTTTGAACCTATTTTAAATGTGTTTTTTGGAGGTAAATCAGGATGAGAATCTGGAATTTTTGGAGGAATATAAGTAGCAGGTCTTTTTTTAATTACACTTTTAGCATATACATAACATCCAATAGGTAATGCTATATTGTAAATTAATACTAAATAAACTGATTTAGCTAAAGCAGAACCAGAAAAAGCAGAACCTACTGGTAAAATAATAATTAATAATAAAGGTAATAATACTCCTAAATAAAACATAGCCATTGTTGGTTGACTTAAAGTTCTTGCATAATCTTCTAATTTATCTTTTATAGAAGACAAAGTATCTGCCATTGTTTGGTCTAATAATTGATATCTTTTAGCTTCTGAACTTTCAATTACTGAAGCTCTAATTTTCATAAGTCCTTTTTTAAGTTCTATTGAAACATCTCCCCATTTATATGCAAGTTCGTCTATAGCTTGAGCAACACTGTTTTTAATTCCAACTTTAACTTCCCAAAGTAATTTTTTTAAATCTTCAGATATTTTTCCATGACCTCTATTGGAAGCAAATTCAATAGCTTTTTCTAAATTTGGTACTAATTTCATAGACATTATTAGATAGCCCATAATTTCAGGAACAAAAGTTAATGCTTTTATTTTTTCATCATCAACTTTAGAAAAAGGGAAATTTTGAACATTTTTAAAAATTATTAAAAATATAGTTACAGGAATTGCAATACAAATGAAATATCCCATCATTATATTTCCAAACAATTCTGCAAGAGGAGCTAATAGATAACTCATAGCTATAGCTATTAAAATAATTGCTAAAAAAACACCAAATATTAAAGTAAATTTAATAGTTGCATTATATTCTTCTGCACTTAAATCCCAATTTAAAAAACTAATTGCTTTTTCTAATTTTGAAGAATATTTTGTGTTCTTTCCAAGACCTGGAAATTTAGAATAAATTTTTTTGCAAAATTTAACATATGGATGTAATTTTCTAGTAGTTAATTTATCTACACCAGAACTGAAATCTCTAGAGTCTACTGATATTGAACTATATATTTTTCCAGGATTTTCAAAATTATTATCTTTTATAGCCATAAATATCTTTTTAGTTTTTAATTAAAAATTTTTAAATTATATTTTAATAAATATAAATATTATATTAAATATAAAGAGGAAACATTTAAATATATGTTCGTTTACTTTTGTATATAAGTATATATTTTTTAAATTAAATAATTATAAAATATTTTTAATAAAAAGGAGTTGAAATAAAAATGGTTTTTAAAATTAAACAAAATAAAGAAGTATGTATTGGATGTGGTGCTTGTTGTGCAATATGTCCTGATAATTGGGAATTTCAGGATACTAAAGCATCTCCTAAAAAAACAGAAGTTAAGGAAATTGGTTGTAATAAAAGTGCTGCTGAAGCCTGTCCAGTTAATTGTATAGAAATTATTGAAGAATGAAATTAAATTAATTTTCTTAAAAAATTAAAGATAATATGTATAATTCTAAAAAATTAAATTTTGGCACAGCAGGAATTCCACATAGTACTTTATTAAATTATCCAAAATCTAAAAATGGAACTGCTGATGGTATTAATGAAGCTAGTAATTTAGATTTAGATGCTTTAGAAATTGAATTTGTAAGAAGTGTTTATCTTAAAAATACAAGTTTAGAAAAAATTGAAGAAATAAAATCTAATTCTATTTCTAAAAATATTTCTTTAAGTATACATGCACCATATTTTATAAATTTAAATGCAAATGAAGATCATAAAATTACAAATAGTATTAATTATGTTGTAAATTCTTTAATTGTTGGACAAAAAATAAATGCCAAAATAGTTTTATTTCATCCAGGTTATTTTTTAAAACAAGAAAGAAAAACAGTTTTAGAAACTATTAATAATAATCTTAATAAACTATTAGATGAATTTGATTCTAAAAAAGAAAGTAATTTTAAAATAAAACTGGGTTTAGAATTAACAGGTAAAGAAACACAAGTTGGTTCTTTAGACGATTTATTTTATTTTTATGATCATCTAAAAACAAGAAATATAGTTCCTGTTATTGATTTTGCACATGTACATGCAAGATATAATGGTTATTTCAAATCTAAAAATCAAGTAGATACTTTTTTTTCTAATTTTAGTTCTTATCCTGAATTATTAAATAATATACACACACATTTATCAGGTATAGAATATACTTTTAAAGGAGAGCGAAAACATTTAATGTTAAAAGAAAGTGATATGCCTTACAAAGAAATTTTGGAAAAACTTAAAGAATTAAAAGTAAGTGGAACTATTATTTGTGAAAGTCCAAATCCCCAAAGCGATGCAATATTATTAAAAAAAACATATGACGATTTATTTTAACCTCTATAAGTTGGTATAGTATAAGTCTTAGTTACAATATCTTTAATCATTTTATAAAGATTTAAAATCTCATAATTATTATTGTTACTATTTCTTTCAAGTATTTGTACAATATTTGCTAATGTATTAGTAATCATATCTGATTTATCTGCAATGTTAATTACTTTCTTTAATTTACGGTCATAATTAGCATATTTTAATTTAGGTATGATTTTATATTCTATTAAAAATAAGCGTCTAAATTGATTAATATAATTGGCTTCATTATTACTAAGTTCATTTTTACAAAATTGAGTAAATACTATATTACATTCTTTTTGATCACTACATTTAGAGATTTTATTATTTAAAGAACATAATTTATTATAAAATTCTTTATAAACAATATTATTTTCTTTAATTCTAAGATCTAAATTGTCTATAATATATTTAGAAAATTTTCTATAATCTTTTGGATTTGTGTCATGTAGTTCACTTGCTTTGTTGTTTTCTTTTAAAATCCGCATTATTTCAGAATTAGTATATTTAACTTTATTTATGTTTTTAAGATCCATTAGTAATCCAGGTACACATAAAGCTTCAATTCTATATTTGTTATACTCTTTAGATTTTAAAACTTTAGTTTTAGGAAATTTGATAACTGGACACATAATTTTAAATCATTTTTTTATAATAATTCCCAATCAGATGATTTTTTAGTTAATTTATTATTTAATTTTTCTTTTAAAGATATATTCTCTTTTAAATTTAAATTAGTAAAATCTTTTTTTAAATAAGAACTCTCTGTGTCTGAATTATTATTTGCTTTTAGTACTTTTCTTAACGTATTAATTTTATCAATAGAATCTTCTTTTACTTCTCCAATATAATTACAATTTAGGCATTTATATTCTGAAGATGATTTTCTTTGTAAGCTAATTGATGCACAATCTGGACAATATTTATATAACATAATCTATACCTTCTATATTTTTTTTAAAATAAATTTAAATAATTTCTATTACAATATATAAAAAAGGAGTATATGTTTATAAATATATTGTACTAAATTTATTTAATTTAATAATTGTTTAAAGTAATTTAAAAGTAAATGATAAATTATGGAAAAGACACATAAAATTTATTTTAATAAAAAATATAATCTGATTATTACTAAAATTAAAGATTATAATTTAAAAAAAGAAGATATTAAAGAATATTTTCATAAAAACAAACTTGATGATTTTGATAATAGTAGTATAGAAATAATTAATACAATAAATTCTTGGAATATAGGTATTATACTTAAAGATAATAAAATTTCTGAAAATATAAATTATCTATCTAATTATTTAAATAAAAATTTTGCAAAATACGTTGTTGATTATATTTGTGGATATGGAAAGCTTACAAATATTATGGATGATCCTAATATAGAAGAAATAATGATTAATAATTATGAAGAAATTTTTATTTTAACTAGAGATTCTAAAAAGTATGTAACTGATATTATTTTTACTTTAAAAGAATATGAAGATTTTTTAAGTGTTATTAAAAAAACTATAAATTCTGATTTTAAAAAAAGGTTTTTTATAGATGGAATGCTTCCTAATAATTCTAGAATTAATATTGTTTCTAAAGAAATTGGTTTAGTTAATATTATTACTATTAGAAAATTTACCAAAAAGCCACTTACAATATTAAATTTAATTAAAAGTAATACTTTAAATTTAGATGCTGCAGCTTATTTGTGGACTGTGGCAGATGGTTTTGCTTTAAGACCAGCAAATATTTTTATTTGTGGTGGTACTAGTAGTGGTAAAACCACGTTTTTAAATATTTTGTTAGATTTTATTAATCCAAATTCAAGAATTGTTTTAATAGAAGATACTAGAGAGATAGATTTAAGTGCTTTTAAAGATTCTATTAGTTTAGTTTCAGATATATCTAATCCTAATAGTTTACTTGAAGTTACTATTAATACTCTTAGAATGAGACCAGATAGAATCATAATTGGAGAAGTTAGAGGTAAAGAAGCACAAGGCCTATTTGCTGCAATGGATACTGGTCATGAAGGTTGTATGACAACTTTACATGCTAATAATAGTAATGATGTGATAACTAAATTAACTTCAAAACCTTTAGAAATTCCTGAAGTGAGTATAAATTTATTAGATGTTATTGTTATATTAAAAAGAAAAATTGTAAATGGTAAAGTTCAAAGATATGTTTCTGAAATTTCAGAAATTCAAAGAGTTGGAAATATAAATATTAATAAAATATATGATTCTGAAAATAGAAATAATCTTAAATTAAATTTTATGTCTTCTTCTTTTTTAGAAAAATTATGTGTTTTACTTAATATTTCTAAAAAAGATTTACAGAAAATAATTTTATATAGATGTGCTATTTTAGAAGAACTTCTAAATAAAGATAATATTGATAGTGTAAGTTTTAGAAAAATAATTGCAAATCTTCCTGGTTACAAGGAAATTTTAATAAATATGAATAAAATAGGTGAAAAAAAATGAATATTCCCAATGATGTAGGTGTAGTAAGTTTTGGTTTAAAAACAGGTATTATTACTTTTGATGATAATATTATTGATGTAGTAGATAAATCTATTGAAAAAAATATAAATGATCATCCAGATACTATTCAAGATAAAGATATTATTTGTATTACTGAAGCAGTTGTTGCTATTACTCAACATAATTATGTAAAACTAGAAGATATTTCTAATCAAATTAGAGAAAAATTAAATTTAAAAGAAAACTCAACTTTAGGTATAATGTATCCAATTTTATCTAGAAATAGATTTTCTTTAATTTTAAAAGCAATAGCTAAAGTTGTTCCAAAAGGAAAAGTAATTATACAGCTATTATTTCCTGATGATGAACAAGGTAATCCAATTTTAGCAAAAGATTATAGAAAAAAATTTGGGAAATTGTTTGAAGATAAAATTACTCTTGAAGATATTGGTAATAATAGATTTATACATCCAGAAACAGGTGTAGATTATATTAAATATTATAAAGAATTAATAGAATCACAAGGTTCTAGTTGTGAAATTTATCTAGCTAATTCCACAAAATATATGGTTGAAAATAATCCTGATGGTGTTCTTGTTTCAAATGTTCATCATAGAATTGATACTTTAGAAAATTTAAAAAATAGAGATTATAATAATGTAATAACTCTTCAAGATATTTTTTCAGATTCTACTAAAGAAGTTTATTGTAAATATGGTCTACTTGGTTCTAATATATTAGATCCAGATAACAATTTATTAAAATTAGGTCCAAAAGATTGTGATAATGTTTGTGAAAAAGTAAAAGAAAGAATTAAAGAAAAATATAATAAAGATGTAGAAGTTATAATTTATGGTGATGGTGCTTATAAAGATCCTGAAAGCGGTATTTATGAACTTGCAGATCCAGTAAGTGCATTTGGAACTACTAAGGCTATTTCTTCAAATAATAGAATTGGTGTTAAAACAAAGTATCTTATGCAAAAATTATATAATCAAGGTAAAACTAAAGCAGAAATACTTGAATTTATTAAACAAGAAAAACAAAGAATAATGGATGAACAAAAGAAAGATGATTATTGTTCAGAAGGAACTACTCCAAGAAAAATAAAAAATTTAGTTTCAAGTTTAGCAGATCTTATAAGTGGTAGTGCTGACTCTAATACTCCTGTAGTAATAGTAAGAGGTTTTCTATAAATATAAAAGTGATGAATAAAATGGTTCAAACAGTTTTTTTACTTACAGATTATAAAAATTATAATCAAGTTATAAAAGAAGCAATTAATGAAAGTCATAAAAATATTAATTTTGAAGTATTTGATGATCCTTATCAATTAGAAGAGGTTCTTAAAGAAAGGAAACCAGATTTATTAATTGCGGAAATTGATTCTTTTAAAAATAGTAAACTTTATAGAGAATTTAGTAGACCTTTAAATAGAGTTTTATGTGAACTTGCAAATAAAAATAAATTGTCAATTTTAAATCCAGGTCATGTTATGAATACAAATTTAGAGGATTTAAGATTAGTAAAAAATATGATTGTTAAATATGTTTTACCCAAAATTGACAATATTTCTAAAATAGAACCTATTAGTGTTGCTGAAATTAAACAAAGATTATATAGTCATAAATTAAAATCTGTAGAACATTTAATGGAATCTCATAGTCATAGTGCGAAAGAATATGCTCATTTAAAAAGATTAAAAGAAAATTATAAAAATCTAATAAATAAAAATAATAGTTCATCTTTACAGCTTAAAATAAAAATTTTATCCATCGAATCTAAATTTATTAAAGATTTTCTTAGAAATAAAGATTTTTATGTTAATAATAGAGTTAAAAATAATTCTCTGAAAACAGTTTTTGAAAGAGGTTTGAAAATAGAAAAAGAAATAGCTATTTTAAGAAAGAAAACTTCTTTAAATAACAATAGACATAAGCCTTTATTAGCTAAAAGAATAAAACATCATTTAAAATAAAAATGAATATTGAATAAGTAAAGGTTGCTCTATTATTAGCAAAAAAAAAGAAAAAATTAGAAATATAAGATGAAAGTTATAACCAAATTATAAATTAGAATGTTTTTTAATAGAAATAAACAATCAAAAATAAAGTGTAATATAAATAATTAAATATTTATAATATCATTTATGTCTTTTATTATAAAACCAGATGCGTTTTTATGTCCATTTCCACCATATTTTAAAGCAATTTTTGAACAATCTATATTTCCATCTTTTCTAGATCTAATTGATACTTTATCTATTCCTAATTTATAAGATCTATACCATACAATAGTTAGTCCTACATCATTAAATTTGTTATTTTCAAATATGTTTTCAGAAATATGACCTGGTTTAATAGTACTATTTACTATATATGTTTTATAATTATTGAATTCAATTACTTTTCCATTAACAGTATCTCTATTTGCTATTAAATTTATTTTTTCTAAAACCATTTCTCCTGATTTTATAAAATCTTTCTTATTATCTAAAAATTCAGTATTAGAAAGTAACTGTAAAAAATAATTGTGATTGATATTATATAAATTATTAAATTTAATTTCTAAAGTATGTAATATTTGCTTAGAGCAATCTAATTTCCAATTCCATAAATCCATATCTTCTATATATTCTGCAAGTAATGGTGCTTTAAGATTAAAATAAAGCCATACAAGTACACAAGCTGAATTATTTGAATCTCTTAATCCTTCTACTTTTATCTCTTGTTCGTATTTTTCATAAATTCTTTTATGATGATCTATCCAAATGAACTTATTTTTAAATTTGTTTAATAAAAATTTCATGATTTCTATTTCACATGAAAAATCTAATAACACCAATGATTCATAATCATCTAAATTATAATTAGTTCTTTCTATTTTTTCTAAAAGATTTTCATTACTATAATCTATATAAAAGAAATCAAAATATTTATTTAATTTATCTATATCTAAATCTTTAAAAAATTCTTCATTTTGAATATCATCTACATAATTATTATTATATTTAATAATTGCATAAGAAAGTGCAGATATATATCCATCTAAATCCTTATGAAATACTATTAATGTTTTTTTATCTGTATCATACATTTTTAATCAAATTGTCTTTGTTTAATAGAATTAAGAATCTATATATTTATAAATATCTATTTTTTAAATTTAAAACTAATGTTTATAAATAGTTATAATATATTATATATGAAGTAAACTAATAATTAACTAATTAAATTAAAGAGGTATTTAATATGAATAAAATATTAAAATTTTTAAGTGTATTTTTAATTTTTACAATTATATTTTCTTTTGTAAATTTAATAAATGCAGATGATTTAAATGATGTAGATTTAGAACAATCTGAAGATTTAATTATAGAACAAGATCTTGCAGATTATTCATCAACAAATTATGCTATGAAAATTAGATTAACTCAATTAGAAAATACAGTTAATTTTAAAATTGAACAATTACAAATTATTATAGATAAGTTAAATGAAAATGAAATTAGTACTGAAGAATTAGAAACTAATTTAGGAAAATTTATTGTATTAAGTGAAGAATTAAAAGTAAAATCAGATGTAGATGAAATAATTGATGCTAAAGAAACAACAACTTATTTTATTTCAACTAAACAAGAAAGTGTAGATTTAATGCAAAATTGTAGACAATACTTATTAGAAAATGTTCCTGAACATATTGTTCAAGAAACTAGAGAAGAAGTACATAACTATAGAAAAGAAATTAAAGTTGAACAAAAAGAAAAGATGAAAAATCTTGTTAAAGAACATAATTTAGCTATTAGAAATAAATATAAAAAAATATTTAGTGATATTAAAGAATCACAAAGTGGAGATACAAATAAATCTATAAATGCTTTGGAGATTAGAAATAGAATTAAAGAACAAACTAAAAATAAAATTTTAGAATCTAAAAATTCATTTGTTCAAAATCAAAAAATGCAGATTTTAGAAAATAAAGAAAAAATTGAAAAATATAAACAAAAGAGATTAGAAACATTCAATAAATATAAAGATTCTAATAATAACCCACCTGAAATAAATTCTAAAATTAAAAATATTAGAAATAATATTAGATCTAGAATTGCAAATAGAAACAATAATGATAATGGTGATATTGAATGAATAAGAAAGTATTAATAATATCTTTTGCAATAGTTTTAATTATTGCAATAGTTTGTGTTTTAAGTTTAAATTTAAACAAAAAAGAAAATGTAGATGTAGACAAAGTACCAACAACATCAAATAGTGATAATAATTTCTCAGCAGATCAAAATATAACTACTGATGACGAGTTATTTTCAGATGATGATATTTCAGAAATTATAGATGAAAACGAAGTAATAGACGATGATGTTGATATAGGAGATTTTTTTGAATAGTTTTTTTTAAAACTATTTTCTTTTTTTGTATAGGTTTTTGTTATTCCGCTTAATATAAATTAAGCCGACTAATTAACAAACATTATTTTATAAACACATTACATCTAATAATATAATAAATTTTAAATTAGATATATTATGTTCTTTAAAAATAAAAAATCAGTTTCTACAATAATTGCAGCTGTAGTTGTAATCTTAATAGCAGTAATTTTATCAACAATTGTTTTAAATTTTGGAAAAAATCTTACCCAAAAAGAAACTCAAAAAGTAACTGAATTTTATAAAGAAGATGCAACCTTAACTGGCTCAACTTATGTTACTGATAAACATTCTACTTGGTTTAAGTTAAAAAATACTTCTTCAAAATCATTTACTTTTACTAAATACAAAATCATTAGTAATAATGGACCTGAATTTTTAAAGTATACATATATAGATTATAATGAACCTATAACTATAGATCCTGGTTATGACGCAATAATTCCATTTGTTTGTTCTCCAGAACGTTCTTTTAAATTAAGTTTATTAAATTCTGATAATAAAGTAACAACTATTTCTTTGGATAATATTGTAGACTATCAACAAAATCTTTGTGATGATCTTCCAAATCCTGTTTGTTTAGGTTTAGTAGATAATGGTAGTGGAGATAGTGTTGATGATCCAATAATTGTTTGTAATGCAGGTGATCTAAATAATGTAAGAAATGGTTTAGATAAACATTATTTACAAGGAGATAATATTAATTTAGATGTTGAACTATATAATGAAGGAGAAGGTTGGGAACCAATTGGAACTTCAGTAAATCGTTTTACAGGAAGTATTGATGGTAACGGTTATGTGATAAATAATTTATATATTAATAAACCAGCAATAGATTATATAGGTTT
>CAYXWT010000011.1:0-13165 GCA_964468895.1 uncultured archaeon
TATATTTTTCTAAAAGCATTCATTAAAAACACCTAAACATTATAATTTATTTATATCTTAAAAGGGCAGCAACACCACCAAAATTATAAAAAAATTGGTTTCCTTCAGAAGTTTCAGTAGATATTAATTCAACTATACCACCCATTGGTTGAGTTAAATCAACAATATAATCAAAAAAATCTACTTCTTCAATTAATTCCATAGGCTGCCCACAATTAGGACATGCATGTTCTAAACTTTTTTCCACTTTTTTAATATTATCTTTATCTTTTACAATTTTAGGAATTTCTATATTACAACTAGAACATTTAAATTTTAAAATATTCCATTCAATTGCTTCAGAAACTAAAACTATACTTGCCTTACCTTGTTTAATTGACTCTATAGTTTCCAGAAAACCATATGTTGCTAATTGATTTTTTGCAACCTGTTCTAAAAACTTATTAATTAAATTTCTTTCTTTAACAATTCCTACGTCTTTTAATATATCTGTACATTTATCTAATATTTCTTTAATTCCAGATTCATTAGTGTAACAAGTATCTACAGTTCCTAAAACTTTATTTTTAATTCTATGATCTAAACTACCTTGATCAATAAAAGCTTGTTTAGTAAGACCAGGTCCACCAAAAACCATACCTTTGAATTTAGCTAAACCAACATAAGAAGTATTTATTCTCTCAGCAACTCTTTTATAAAAATCTTGAGCAGCTTTTTCTCTTAATCTTTCAAAACGAGCAGCTGAATTATGTACCATAATACCATTTGCTAAAAAGTTTTTATTTTTTATAGAAATATCTATCATTTTTGTTTTACCAGTAGTTATTTTTATATCTTTAATTCTTACAGGTAGTAATGGTATATTATAAATTTTTAATAATTCATAATATAATTCTTTGTTTTTAATATTTTTTAAAATTGAATCTTTAAATATTTCTTTACTCATCTTTCTTTTATTATTAAAAAAAGAACTTACTTTTGGAAATAACTCTAAATTACAATTATATTTTTCAATAATTTTTCTTATATATTTACCAGACTTGAAAATTTGTCTACTATAACTTGTCTTAGATTTCATTTTCAAAATATTATCTAACTTATTACTTTTCTCTTTAAACGTAAATCCAATTTTTTCTTTAAATAATTCTATAGATTTTCTTTCAGAAATACTAATAGTAAACTTAGGATTATTTGAGTATTTATTAGCTCTATTATCATATTCAAATAAAGAACTAATTATTGAAAATCTTAATAATAAAAGTTGCATTTCTGTAGCTAACTTTTTATTATTTACAGAAAAACCAACACTTTTTCTATTTTTGTTAATATACCCTTCAGCATCATATATTCCTCTTAAAAAACCACCTATAACACTTACATTTGATTTACAAATTTTATTAGGTACTCTTGAATCCAAAGCTTTTTTAATTTCTGGAAAGTTTTGTTTTATAAATCTAACAAGCGGTCTACTAGTAAATCTTAATTGATGATAATTCTTAGATTCTCTAAACCTATAACTACTACAAATATTAAAATAAGTATCATAGGTTTTTTTATAGTGTAAAGCAACTTCTTTGTTTTGTTCAAAAAAAGAAATTCTATCTACCTCTAAACAACCATCCCCTATAAGATATCCTATAAACTTTGCAAAAATTGGATCTAAAATTTTAGGCAACTCAATATTTTCTAATTCATTCTTACTAGTAAAGTTTTTTAAAAAATTGGTATAATTAACATTTAATTTTCCACAAATATTTTTAATATTTTGGGGTCTTATATTTTGTTTACCTAACTCTATTTTAGAAATTGTAGTTGGACTTAAATTTAATAATCCAGACAAATCTTTTTGAGTTAATTTTAATTTGAGTCGTTTATTTTTTAGTAAACCTCCTCCTTTTTTAGAAATACCTAAAGAATTATAATTTTCTTTAATATTTAATAATTGCTTTTTTCCTTTTGTAATTATTATTTCTGGAACTATAAGATAATCTTCTGTTGTTAAATCTTTTGCTTTTTTTTCAATAATATCATCAAAATTAGTCACAAACAAAACATGATCTTCACTACATTCTATCTCTAACCTTGGACATTTTGTAATTATTTTATAAGTTTTATTTTTATTAACATTCCAAACCATATCTATTTTTGAAGATTTAGTAGTATAATTATTATTTTTAAAAATAGAGTTTATAGATTGATTATTTTTACAATCTTCAATATCAATTAAAGACCCATTATTTTGTTGAACTAGACAATTTTTTAAACATTGGCCACCAGCACGTGTTTTACCAGGCACACCAGAAGTTGTATGATTAACAATAGTATAAGATTTACCATTTAAAATAGCAATAGTTGCTTCTCTTTTATCAATAGCAACAATACCATAAACCTCTTCACTTTGTACCAATTCTTCAAGTGGAGCTATATGAAAAGAAGAATCACACCAATATAATTTAGTTTTAAGAAGTTTAGGAGGTTCAAAAATTAAAAGTATAACATCTATTTTAGAAGGATTTTCACTTACATTTCCTGAAAATAAAACTAAACCATTTTCAGGTAATTTAAAATCAATTTGTCTTAAATAATTAATAATTCGTTTTAAAGCAGCTTGAACATTTTTTCTAGTATGTTGACTTTTAATATTAGAAGATTGACTAGATTCATCAGTTAATTGTTTAGTAACCGAACTTCTATCTGCATTTGGAGGTAAATATAGACTAATTAATTGTGTACCTTCACCTTTATAGGATTTTATTTCTTTTAATTTTCTTTTTAATAATAATGCTTTATTTCTATTCATAAACAATCTTTTTTTTAAAAATCTAAACTAAATATAATATTAGACACACTTATATTTAAATAAAAACAGTTGTGCTATGATAATAATTCAAGTATATCTTTAAATTTAAACATAAAAATCAATAATTTTATATATCTAATATATATTATAGGTCTGCATGTTTTTTTAAGCATTTGTTTTGATAAGGAAAAGAAACCCAAAACTCTTCTTTGATGTGATTAATATAAAATTTAGGTTTAAACTCACCTTTAGATCTATAAAATACACATGCCAAAAAGATATTTTTTACCAAATTATATTTATCTTTTATAACACTAGTAATTTCATAAGCACTTTCTTCAAAAAAATCATCTACTAAAAGTATATTATCTTTAGGAATCTTAAGAGAAGATATTTTTGAATCTACTTTATAATCAACACCTATACTTTTTGCAGAAATTACACCTAAAGGTAGATTTAATATTTCTGACAGTATTCTACCTAATAAAAGTCCACCTCTACTTACACAAACAATTTGATTAAACTTAATATTTGAAGAAATAATTTGTTTTGCTAAATCTACACTTAATTTTTCAAATTCATTCCAAGATATTTCATACATACTTAATATTTTAATACGATAAAAATATAAAATAAAGTTATTTAAAAAATTAAATATGTTTTATAAAAAGTAAACAATAAAAACAAAACTATTACTTATCAAACCTTATATTACTAATATAATTTTGTAATAACTTCTTTAATTTATAATTTTTAATATTTTTCAAAGAAATAGATGAATATTCATAAATTAGCTTATTATATTCTGATACACTTTTATTATTTTTATTTACATATTTTGCAAAATAACTTATTTTTGAAATTAAAGATTTATATTTATTATAAATAGACTTTAGTTTAAATTTATTTTTAGAGATTAAATCTAAATCTAAAGGTACATCTGTATTATTATTTAAAAACTCATATACTAAACTATCTGTAGGTTCATAAGAATTTTCTATAAGTAAACTTGTAATTTCTAATATCAGATTAATATTTTTAGAAACATTCATACTATCTAAAAAATTAACGGTCTTTTTTTTAGTATCAAAAACAGGACCTACTAAAACCCATTCTGCAGATAAACACCTTTCAGTCTGTATTTTTATTAAATTAATATTTTGAAATTTATTATTTAAAATATTTCTTTTTTTATCTAAAGTTCTTTTCAAATTTTTTAATTCTTTAATAATACAATTCAATTTCAAAAATTCACTATCACTTAAAATTTGAGTATACTGCTTAATAGATATTTTTTTCCTAACCTTATTTTTAAAAACAGCTTTACCTAAATAATAAATACCATTAGAATCTTTTTTTAAAATCTTTTTTTTAGAATCATGTACATCAAAATAAACATGAGTAATAGAAGATCTAGCACCAATAGCAGGGGCCTTAGATTTAGAAATATGCTTATATCTAACATTATTTTTTTTAGAACTTTGTTTAGATGAACGAACATCTTTTTTTGCATTTTTAAAAACTTTATTTTTTATTTTTGCAAAAATACTATTTTCTAAATCTAACAAACAAAACACCTTTATTTAACAACATATTTTTATTAAAATCATCTGATATAACTTGCTGGATGATCTTTTTTATTTTCTAAATCTTTAAGCTTAGTTGTGATTTTAGAAAATGAATTTTCAATTTTTTTAGCTTCTTTATTAATTTTATTTAAATCTAATTTAAAAGGAAGCAATTTAGAAATTACAGCTAAAACATTCTTTGCAGAACCTGAATCTCCAAAAACCAATTTTTGATTAGTTTCACCCATAAAACAACAACCAGAAATGTTAAATTTATATTTTGCAACACCAATTAATAAACCTGCTACACCAGATATTAAAGTATCACTATTATCTTTTTCAAAAACTAAATCTTTAATTTTTAGTTTTTGTAAGTCTTTTTTTATTTTAATATCACTAGCAACACAAATTACTTTTGGCTTTTTATTAAGCCTATCTTGACCTATGTTTAATCCTGCAAAAGTATATATTTTTTTAACACCCATTTTTTTTGCAAATTTAGCAATAGTCTCAGAAAAATCATAGTGTAGATATGAATTACTAGGAGTTACTAAACTTGGTTGAACAGGACCAATTAAAAATAAATAATCTTGATTTTTATATCTATAAGAATAAATTTCATCACATATTAATTCTAAAATGCCATTTTTAGAATGAACTGCAGGAGGAAAAGAATCTGAAATTAAAGTGGCAAACAATTTACATTTAGGTTTTAATTCATTAACTACATAGTCAATTGCAATTTTTCCTACTAAACCAATACCAGGAAGTCCAACCAATAAAATTGGACTTTTAAGTTTTTGTTTTTTATTTATATCTATACTTGTAACCATTCCTAACACCTTATTAAATACAAATTTATTTTTTCTTATCACTTTTAACAATATTTAAATCGCAACCTTTAAGATTTTTAGTAAGAACGTCACTAATTTTTTTAAAATCTTTAAGTGCTGTTTTATAATCTATAGCAGAAACTGAAATTTCATATTTTCCAGGACCTGTATATATAATATTCATATTATCATGATCTTTAATAGATTTTTCTAAACCACTTTTGATTACTTTACTACCATTTTCTTTATCATTAGAAATTTCTAGAATTGCACTAATAACTTTATCTTTAACAGTTATATTTTTAGATAAAATTTCTTTTAATTTTGAAGCATATTCTTTTTTAATATTTGGATAAGAATCAAAACCATACTTTAAAATATTTACAAAACCAGTATATAAACTATTATCAACTAATAAAATTGGATCTGCAATTTCTTCCCAAACAGTATCATCAGTTAAATCTAATTCTTTTGCAACTATTTGAAGAAGACTTTGTGCTCTTTTAAAAAGTCTATAATCTGAAATTTTTCTTTTTTCATCAGCACCAGAAACTCTGTTAAAAGAAAGATCAATGTGTTTTTTATATATATCTACACTTAAAACTTTAGCAACTCTTATTTGATTTGGTTTTACATGGTTATGGATATTTTTTATCCATGTTGAAGAAACTTGTGAAATATGAATAAAACCTTCCATATTATCGTATTCTAATAATTCTACAAACACACCATAATTAGTAATTTTACTTACTTTACAAACTGCAAATTCATTTACTTTTGGAAATTCAACCATAATCATCACTTTATACTTTTTTAACTATATTTTTAGACTCTAAAATAGAACAAACATTTTTTGGAAGTTCACAAACTTCTTCTTTGTCAAAAGGCCCATATTCTTTCATATCAGTACCAATAAAAGCAGGAATACTTTGTAAAACCATAACTTTTATTAAATCAATATTATTTTCAATAATTTTCTTTTTAACACCAAATAACGAGTTAGTATAATCAACTTGCTTATCCATTAATTTTAAAACACCTTTTACAAAATCAACTTCAAAATCTATTAAATTATCTTCTTTAAAATCATTAGTTCTACTATATATTAAACATAGATTCAAACACTTTTTTAATCTAATTTCTCTAATTTTTGTTACCATTTTTTTTAAATTTTCGAACTTTTTTAAATCTACTGGTGAAAAATCTTCTAAAGCAGAAGTATATTTTTTTTTTTCTTCACTTATAAATTTTTTAAGAGATTTATAAAAAGAAACATCTAGCTTAGATAATTTAGGACATTTAATTTCTAATCTATACACCCTTCTTAATTCATCAAAATCTAAATTATAATCAGTCATATACCTGCACCCTTTAATATTAAAAATACTGCTTGAGCAATATTAACCTCAATAATTTCTCCAACTTCATAAGGTCCATAATAATTATCTAAAAACTTAAATTCAGGAGTTTTTTGAACAATTCTTACTTTTTTTGTATTTTTTGTATCTAAAACAATTGGATCATAAAAAGCATCAAAGCTTTTTAATAAATCAACATCTTTTATTAAATTAGATAAAAAACCACTACCACCATGCAAAGTATCTGGAGCCCTCATAATTTTATAAACATCTACTGATGAAGATGCATCTATGTCAAAAGAATTTTCTTTAATAGCTTTATTTAACACATCTGTCCAAAAATTAAAAGCACCATTAAAATTACTCCATAAAAACTTATTATACAAACTATTTAAAATTACTTCTTTATTATCTATAATAGTTTGAGCTTTTTTAGAACCAATTTTAAATTTAGATATTAATTCTTTTTTATCTAAATTAACTGTATTAATAATAGAAATCATAATCTTTTTAGACCAACCTTTTAAATTGTCAGGTTTAGGGCAAAACCAGTGTTTTTTGTCTTTATGATAACCTAATTTTTTTAAATCTAAATTTGTACCTTTAATATAATCTACCAGTTGTAATCTTGCAGATTTAGATAAAGGTATTATACTTTTATCTGTAATTCTTATGTGATAACCTTTTGAACCTGAAAAACTAATTATAAACGTAGAAGGATCTAAATTAAATTCATTTTCAAGAAAATCAATTAATCTTAAACTTTCTTTTTTAGCAAAACCAAGACAATCTTTACAAGTCCATTGTGTAATTTTAGTATTAGAATTACATTTTGGACAAATGGTTAGATTTCCATATCCACTACTATTACATTCTTTATTAGAACAAACCCAAACATTATGTTTATCATGGCATGGTAAATCAAAGTCATCAGAATCAAATTCATATACAATATCAGAACCAAGCCATTCTTTATTACTCATAGGTCTTCGTTCAGGGTATTTAAAATAACTTGTTGAATATGATATGAAAAAAGGTGTTTTTGTTCTTAAATAATAATTTAAATCATCATTTGAATTAAAATTAAGATGCCTAGCACTTATTTTCTTACCATAATCACCAATACCAAATTCTCTTTTATTAATATCTATTACACTTTCAACAATATTTTTTTTATAATAACTTTGGAATTCATTTCTTATAAAATTAACATTCTTATTTAATATTGCTGTAGAATTATAATTTGCAAAATCCATACTAATATATATTATAGACAGATATATTTAATAAATAAAGTATATAAAAAACAAAAGTAAAATATAAATTACAAAAATATTTAAAAAAGGTTTTAAAAACTAGAAAATAACTTAATTATAATATGAAAAACTACAAAATAAAATTTAAAAAAATAATAAATGATAAAAGAGCACAAATATCTGCAGAGATGATAATTCTTTTAGCAGCAATTATTGCCATTGTTTTATTAGTAGTAAGCCAGTTACAAAAAACTACTAAAAAAGCAAATGCAACTGTAGAAAAAAAAGCTGATAAAGTATTTGATGAAATTGAAGATATTTAAATATAAATTTATAAACCTAAAAAAAATAAAAACAAATAAGGCACAAATTTCTCTTGAATATATGTTAATATTTACAGCCTTACTAGTTATATTTGGTACAATATTATTAACAGCAACAAACATCTATAATAAAAATCTTAATATTATGGATAATCAGGAATTAAAAAACACTTCAGAAAACATTCAAAAAATTATTAACTTTCAAGAACTACAAGTAAGTTCTATTTATAACATAAAAATTAATCCACAAAATTGTTGGAAATTTACAAAAATAAACAACAATTCTTTTTATGTAGAAAATCAAAAAAAAATATATGAAATAAATAGTAATTATAAAATAAATATAAGTAATATAGAAATTTGTTCAAAAAAGATAATAGATATACAATTAAAAGAAAAACAATTTGATTTTAAATTTAATTAATAGTAAATAGATATATGGATATTAATCTTTTTTTATCAACAATTTTATTTCCAGGAATTATTTTTCACGAACTTGGTCATGTAATAGCATGTTTATTTTTAGGTGTACCTATAGAAAAAATAAAATGGTGTGGTAAAGATGGAGGCTATGTTATACATAAAGATTCTAAACCTTATAAAAATATAATAATTGCCTTAATACCTTTTATTTTTAATATATTTATATCCTTAATTTTAGCAAGAATATATTTATTAAATACAGATATAATTATTAGAATTATATGCGTATGGTTTGCAATTTCAGCTTTATTTTTTTGTGTACCTAGTAGCCAAGATGCACAAAATGTATTTAATGCTCTTAAAGAAAATTATTCTAAAACAAACATATTACAAATTTTACTAAATATAATATTTCTACCTTTAACAATAATTATACTAATAATTAGTTTTTTCTTTAAAATAATACATAATTCATTGTATTTTAGAATAATTTTAATATTAATTTGGCTATTTTTATTTATAATCTAAAAAAGAATACTATTTAAAGTTTATTATTAATATAATATTTACAAAGAAATAAACTTTTTTCTAATTTATTGGTATATGTAATTAATATATTAATACAAATTTTAAAAAAAAATAAAAAAATGGATTTAATATGCGACTTACAAAATATGAAATTACTAGAATTGTTTCAGCTAGAGCTGATCAATTAGCTTGTGGAGCTCCTCCATTAGTTAAACCAAAAAAAGAAAGCACTGCTTATTCATTAGCAAAAAGAGAATTTGATGAAAAAACAATGCCTCTAGCAGTACTTAGAATAATAAATGGGAAAAAAGAAATTATTAGTGTTAATTAAGGGTGTTTAATTTATGGGAAAATCAATGTCTAATAAGATAAAGTCAAAAGCAAGAATAATTATAAAAGAATTTAGAAAAGAATTATCAATAGAATTTAGAAAAAATAAAGAATTTTTAAAAAAACTAAGTTTGCCATTTTCAAAACTTACAGTAAATTTAATGGCTGGTTATATTACAAGAGTTTTAAAAGCTGATAAAAAAGAAAAAGAATCTCTAAAAATAGATACTGAAAAAATCAAAACTGTACCTATTAGAGAAATTAAATCTGATAGAAACATAATTAAATCTTAAGATGTTATTAATTTTTTCTTAAAATTTGTAAAAAATAAATTTTAAGAAAAACATAATTTCTTAATAGTAAATTTAAAATTACTAATTTTCTGAGGTCTTACAATGAAACAAAATTTATTTATATTTATTGTGATAACCATGATAATATCTAATTCTATATGTGCTTATGATAATTATTATTATTCTAATAATGAAGGTGACTATGCACTTAAAGTATTAGGTTTTGGTTATGATGATTCATACAACTACCAAAATTATAACTCAAAAGATTATCAACAATGGGAAGATCCTTCAAATTTATATTATAAACCAACATTTTCTCAAAAGATTTATTTAAAAATGGATGGTTTTAAAACCATAGATACTTTATTTTGGGAAGTTTATAATAATAAAATGAGTGATGTACAAGTATATGGAAATCCAGCTTATCCTGATAGTATAGATTACATAAATGAATATGAACAAATCAGGGTTTATCCTAAAGAACCTTATAATTTTAAATATTGGAAAAATACATATTATGATTTTGAAATAATAGAATCTGAAAACTATTTAGGACCAAAAACAAACTAAATTTTAAATCTTAAAATACCAATAATTCCACCAAAAGAATTTAAGGTTTTAGATATATTTTCATGAGTATTATCAACAACATGAACCTTAGTTTTAATTTGTTCAGATTTTCTAATTAAATTTTGTATATTGTCAATGTCTTTTTTCCATAATCTTTCAGATATTAAAATATCTTCTATAGCTCCAAATTCAATAGCTTTACTTATTTCTTTCAAACCATAAATTGCTTTTTGATTATTTTTACCAAGATTTTCTAAAAATAAATTTATCAAATTATTTTCTTTATAAATTATAGAATTTTTAAAAAACTTAGACACTTCTTTTTTATTAAATAATTCATTAATTGCAGAATTACTTATATTTTGAATATTTACTTCTAATATATTTAATTTAGAATTTTTATTTTTAAAGTATTCTCTAAATCTAGATTTAGCTTTTCCAGGTCCTGCAATGATAATTTGAAAATCATATTTTTCAATTAAATTATAAATATTATCAAAGTAATCTGTTTCTTTATAATTTGTAGCATAACGTTTACCACCTCTATTAGATTCTATTTTTGCAAGTAATTTGTTTTGAATATTATCTAATTTAAATATATTTGCAAAATCATTATCTAAAGCTATAATAACAACATTTGTAGAAATTTGTGATGACTTTTTTAACAAGTTGATTTCATAATCAAACAATTCATTTTTTTTAATAGTATAAAAACTATCTAATTCAATTTCCAAAGTATGGTGCTCACCTAAAGGTGCAAATTCACAAGGTTTCGAATCAATAATTAAACCAGTAAATCTTAAAGAATTAAGTTCTGAAGAAAAATCAAATTTTTCTATATTTAAAGTTACAAACACAGGTTTTCTAACAGAATCGCTAGAACTATCTTGTCTTTGTCTTCTATAACTTCTACCACTAATAATATCATTTATATTTAAAATATTTTTTATAGTCCAAAGATCTTCTAAAGTTTGAGGAGCAAACTTTATAGTTTTAGTTTTTTTATCTAAATATAATATTTTCATAATATACCTAGGTAGAAAAACATATATTAATTTATTTATTAGAACAAAGATTTACAAATGGATTATAATTAATATTCAAATATTTAATACCTTCAAATAGTTTAATACTAAGTATTAAACTATTATTTTTTAATTAAACTTTCGCTCATATAATTTGGAATATCAATATCTAACACATCCAAAATTGTTGGTGCTATATTAGCAATACTTAAATTAGAATTAGGTTTTATTAATTCATATTTATCATTACTAATTAAAATAAAAGGAACTTTACTTAAACTATGAGATGTACTAATACAATCATCTTCAAATAACATTTCATCACAATTACCATGATCAGCTGTTATAATTACAGTTGCTTTCTCTAAATCAAAATTAGAAAATATTATTTTAAGACATTTATCTACAGTTTCTAAAGCAGAAACAGTTGCTTTTATATTACCTGTATGACCAACCATATCTGGATTAGCAAAATTTAAAACTGTTAAAATATAATCTTTATTAAAAGTAGATAATAATTCTTTAGTTATTATTTTTGCAGACATTTCTGGTTTTAAATCATAAGTAGCAACTGAAGGAGATGGAATCAAAATTCTATCTTCATTTTTATTAGGTTTTTCTTTGCCAATATTAAAAAAATAAGTTACATGAGCATATTTTTCACTTTCTGCAATTCTTAGTTGTTTATATCCTAATTTAGAAATAATCTGGCCTAATCCAGGCAATTGTTCTTTTGGAGGAAATAATACTTTCACATTTTTAATTTTAGAATCATATTGTGTAAAAGTAATAAAATTAATATTTAATTTTTTAGTTTCAAATTTAGAAAAATGTTTTGAACAAAAAGCACTTGTAAATTGTCTAGCCCTATCACTTCTAAAATTAAAAAATAAAATGGTATCTTTATTTTTTATAAAACTATTTTTTATAAAATAAGTAGGTATAAAAAATTCATCATTAATACCTTCTTGATAACTATTTTTAATATAATTAGTAATACTTTCTGAATAATCACCTTTATTATAAACTAACAAATCATAATATCTTTTTAATCTATCCCAATTATTATCTCTATCCATTCCATAATATCTTCCAGAAATACTTGCAATTTCTCCAAGACCAATATCATTTAATTTCTTTTGTAATCTTCTAACATATTTTATTGCAGATTTAGGTCGAGTATCTCTACCATCACTAAAAACATGTATATAGACTTGCTTTATATTTTTATAACTTTTAATAACATCTAATAAATAAAATAAATGATTTATATGTGAATGCACACCTCCATCACTAACAAGACCTACTAAATGAAGTGTATTTTTGTTTTTAATATTTTTAAGATTCTTAATTAAAACTGAATTGTTTTTAAATTCACCAGATTTTATAGAATTATTAATTCTTTTGATTTCAGATAATAAAACTCTGCCTGCCCCAATAGTAGAATGACCAACTTCGCTAGTACCAATTTGTTTAGAAGGTAATCCAACATATTCTTCACTAGCTCCAAGTTTAATATGAGGGTTATTTTTTAAAAGAGTATCATAAAATAACATTTTAGCTTTAGAAATAGCATTTCCTTTATATTTTTTATTAACACCAAAACCATCTAAAATAATTAACAATATTTTTTTATTTAAATTAATCATATATTTCATTTTTTATATTTTTTATTATCAACTTTGTTAAATAATTGAAAAGGATGTTTAACTTTACAATCATTAATACAAAAACCATTTGATTTAATAGTTTGACAACTAGCTACAGAATATTTCTTATCAAAAATGTTTTTAATTTGATAGCTAGCAATTTTTTCATCAAAATTAGGTGCTTTTCTATAAATATTAATAATTTC
>CAYXWT010000011.1:13265-19461 GCA_964468895.1 uncultured archaeon
GCAACTCTAGGATCATCTATTTTTTTATAATTGTTCCATTTATTTTCTTGATCACTATATTTCTGAGGTACAGATTTTAATAAAAAAACGGTTGCTTGTTTAATTATTTTTTCATCTACATCAAATAAATTTATATTTTTAGATTTAATTAATTCTTTTGCCTTATTTGAAAATGGATATCTTATAATAAAATTATAAATCATATATTATATTATACATGAAAAATATAAAAATAGATTTAATTATAAAATATAAGTATAATTTAAATATCTTTTCAATTATAATTAAAATATGAAATGTATAAATCATAAAAAGATGCCAGGAATATTAAAAAAATTTGGTCTTAAACCAATAAATGACCATATTGGTAGAAAGCACACTATCTATAAACTAGGAGACCTAGAAGTTCATTTAGGATTACATAATAAGGAACATACAGTTAAGCATTTTTGGAATATCTTTCAACAACTAGGTGTAGAAAAAACAGAAATTGAAAAATTCTTTGAAGATAAAAACTTTAGAAAACAAAAAATAAAAGAATTTAAAGAAAGAACAAATAAACTTAAATAAAATAGCTTGCTTCTATTAATGCTCCTACTAACAAAAGTATAAGTGCTAATAAAATCATAAATATTAAATCTCTAATTATTTTCCACTTAAATTCACTAGTAAACATACCTTTAAATAAATCTCTAGAAAACATAGCTCCTGCAAAACTAATTATAAAATAAGCTAATAATTCTGGAAGACCATGAGGTATGTAACCTAAAAATAAATATAAGGAATTAAATAAGCCTTGTATTACACCTAAAAAACCACTTGAAACTACAGGTGCTAAAGAAACAAATATATCTAAAGAAATTACAGATGCTAAAATTGAAGAATTCCAGGCAATTAAAAATATAGCTCCTGCCCCATAAAAAAAAGATAATAAAGCTGCTTTTATAACCACACCTAAATTATTAGTAAAAATAATATTAAAAGCTTTAGAATATGTAGTATTAGTTGAATTTATATCTTTACCAATAACTTGACCTGTCAATTTACCTCTAAGTGCATTAATACCTTTAATTTCTTTAAGTTGAGTATAAAATATGTTTTCTCTTAAACCATTACCTACACTAAAAGTAACTGCATTATCTTCTAAATTAGTTATTAAAAAAGTGTTATTTAGTTTATAATTACTAAATTCTATATATTGAGTTTTATAAAAACATTTAGATTCCAAAATAGAATCTTTTTCTATTAAAGACGCCAATATACATTCAGATGTGATTTCATCAATATTTATTATATAATTGTGATTATTAACACCTATAATTTCTATAGATTCTCCAACATTATAAGTATTTAAATTATAACTTAAAGAAAGTACAAAAAATAATATAATATATGAAACTAAAACTCCTAAAAAAAAATATATTAAAGATACTATTAAAGAATAATGTCTTTTAAAAAATGGTTTGTTATAATTTGAAAGATAAGAACTATATGAAAATAATTTTGTAAATATAGGGATAGCTCCTATAGTTATAAAAACTAAAATTCCTAAACTAATATACTCCTTAGGGAAAATAAAATAAGAACAAATTGCAGAAAAGAAACTTAGAAATAAAGCTTCTAAAAACATATATGCAGGTTTGTGAGAAACCACTGAAGGATTATATAAAAAACCTAAAACCATATCTATCTTAATTTATTATTTAATTTCTTTTTTACTTATTTCTTCTTTTAAATCTGCAATAAAATCTAGAACGTCTTTTTCGCCTAATATATTATTATCTCTAGTTCTGACATTTACAGTTTGATTTTCAACTTCTTTATCACCAACAACCAAAATATAATTTATTTTTTTTAATTCTGCATTTCTAATTTTTTTATTCATAGTTTGTTGTTTATCATCTAACTCAACTCTCAAATTATTAAATTTTAAAATAGATTTGATTTTATTTGCATAATCTATATGTTTATCAGTAATAGGTAATATAATAACTTGAACTGGAGACAACCATAATGGAAATTTACCTGCAAAATGTTCTATCAAAACACCCATAAATCTTTCAACACTTCCAAAAATAACTCTATGAATCATTACAGGCCTTTTCTTTTCATTATTTGGAGCTTCATAAGTAAGATTAAATTTTTCAGGCATTTGAAAATCTAATTGTATAGTTCCACATTGCCAAGTTCTACCAATTGAATCTTTTAAATGTACATCTATTTTAGGACCATAAAATGCACCATCACCTTCATTTATTTCATATTCTTTTTTAGTAGAATCTAAAACATCTTTTAAAGTTTTTTCAGCTAAATCCCAAAGTCTTACATCTCCCATTGCATTTTCTGGTTTTGTAGATAATTCTAAAAAATATTCAAAACCAAAAATTGAATATACTTTATTAACAAAATCAATTAAATCTAAAATTTCAGATTTCATTTGTTCTTCTGTACAAAAAATATGTGCATCATCTTGAGTAAAACATCTTACTCTAAACAAACCAGATAGAACCCCAGATAATTCATGTCTATGAACTAAACCAAATTCCCCAGCTCTTAATGGTAAATCTCTATAAGAATATTGATGAGATTTATAAATTAAAACATTTCCTGGACAATTCATAGGTTTAAGAGCATAATCTTGATCATCTACTTTTGTAAAATACATATTATCTTTATAGTGATCCCAATGTCCAGATTTTTGCCACAATGATTGATTTAAAATCATTGGTGTTTTATTAATTTCATAATTTCTTTTATATAACTCTTCAGTCATAAAATTAACAAGTTCATTCCAAATAACAGTTCCATTTGCATGAAAAAAAGGCATTCCTGGTGCTTCTTCATGAAAACTAAAAAGGTCTAATTCTTGTCCAATTTTTCTATGATCTCTTTTCTTTGCTTCTTCCATTTTAAAAATATATTCTTTAAAAACATCTTTTTCAGGAAAAGAAATACCATATATTCTTTGAAGTTGTTTATTTTCAGATTTACCCTTCCAATATGCTCCTGAAGATTTTAATAATTTTACAAATTTAACTTTACCTGTATCTTTTACGTGAGGTCCTTTACATAAATCATACCAATCACCTAACTTATAAATACTTATTTCTTGATCTTTTAAACCTGAAAGTATTTCAAGTTTATAAGGTTCATCTTTAAATAAATCTTTTGCTTTATTATAATCTACAGTGATTCTTTCAAAAGGTATTTTTTCTTTAATTATTTTTTTAATTTCTTTTTCTAAACTTAATAAATCTTCATCTGTAAAAGGATTTGAATCAAAATCATAGTAAAAACCACTTTCAATAGAAGGGCCAATTCCAAATTTAACATCTTTAAATAATCTTTTAACAGCAAGAGCTAAAATATGTGCAGAACTATGCCAATAAACAGATTTGCCTTCTATATTATTAAATGTTATTAATTCTATTGTTGAATCTGATAAAACTTTTGTAGTAATGTCTTTCATATTTGAATTTACCTTTACAGCAACAAGACCTTTTAATAGACTATTATCTACTTTGTTTATAATCTCTTGAACAGACAAATTAGCTTCAAGATCTATTTTAGTTTCTTTTTTATTGTTTATAAGTATTATATTTATCATATATTATCATCTGTTATTAAACTACAATTTATATATAATAATAATAATACGATATATTTTAATAACCTATTTTTAAAAAAATACTTAAAAATTCTAAAATTAAATTATATTTAACTAATAATTATAAAATCTGGTAATAAATATAATCTAAAAACACAAACATAAATCTATATTTAAATATTTGCTTATATAATATATTATATAAAGAAAATATATATAATATAAAAATTTATACTTATTATTTAATTAATTTAAAAACTAACTATTAATATTTATAAACAATATTTTATATACTTATAAAATCTTTAAAAAAAATATTAAAAAGTGATAAATTTGCAAAATAATATAGAACAAGAAAAAAAAGAATTACAAGATATATTCAAAAAAACTCCTCAGAAGAAGGCCTTAAATGCTGGAGATATTGTTTTAGGAAAAATTCTTGTTGTAAAAGATAAAATAGTAGTTGTTGCTATAAACGGCTCTGAAGATAAAACTAAAGTTTTAAGTCCTGCTGATAGTGGTGTTATATTTATTAAAAACATCTCAAAAGATTATGTAGAAAAAACCTCTGATTGTTATAGAAAAGGAGATTTAGTTAGAGCAAAAATTACAGAAATAACACCTTTTGAATATAAACTAAGCACTGCTGAAAAAAATCTAGGTGTGATTCAAGGTTTTTGTAAAAAATGTGGAAAAGAACTAAATTTAAATTCAAGTCAAATAAGATGTTTAAATTGTGGAAATACTGAAAAAAAGAAGGTAGCACAATAATTTAATTTGTTTGAAATTAGGAGAAATTATTATGGATATTGAATTTATAAAAAAAGAAAAACAAGAAATTGAATTTTTAGTTAAAAATGAAGATATTTCTTTTTTTGATTTAATTGTAAAAATGGCTGGAAAAAAGAAAGAAGTTGAATTTGTTGCTAAAAAAGGAAGCAATCATCTTAAAAAAGAATTTACTATTTATTTAAAAACAAAAGATAAACTTGCTAAAAACGTTCTTTTAGAATGTATTAACGAAGCTGAAGATAAATTTAATGATTTACTTAATCATCTTGAAAAAGCAAGTGAAAAAATAGAATAAAATGAAAATTAAAAATATATTTAAATATTTAGATCCATTTATATATTTGGATTTACTTCTAGAAAAATATATAGGAAACCCAGACACAAAAATTAAAAAAATATTATATTGGGTTTTTTATATAATATATTCATTTTTGCTTGCTTACTTATTATATTTTATATTATCATTAGTATTTGGTGTATCTATGCCCTTAGCAATAGTTGTAAGTTCATCAATGGAACCTAGTTTGTATAGAGGTGATTTAGTAATAGTTACTAAAGCAGATAATTTAAAATCACAAGTTGTAGAACTTAACTATAACATAGCAAATAAGGATATTAAAGATTTTGCGGAATTAAATTATAAAAATAACATTTATAATTTAAGGGAAATTGATTCCATTAAAATAGATAATCAAATTATAGATATTAATAGTATTACTAATAATGATACTGTAATTTATAGATCAAATTTAAAAAATATAGATATTGTTCATAGATTAGTAGTATATATAAAAGCTAAAGATGGAAATTTTGTTTTAACTAAAGGTGATAATTTTAAAACAAATAGATTAATAGATCAAGATTGTAATATAGATGAAGACACTGGGCTACCAAAAAACCAATGTTTAAATATATATCCTACCTCAATTAATATGATAAAAGGTAAAATTATAGGTAAAATACCATATATTGGATATATAAAACTAATATTTTTTGGATAAAATAATAAAAGTATGTGGGGTAATAATATATGATAAAATTAATAATTAACGATACTAAAGAATTCTATAAAAGTATAGATGCTATAGGTGTATTAATAAACGAAGGTTTATTTACTATAGATAAAGATAAATTTTATTTAAGAGCCACAGACCCAAGTCAAATTAGTTTAGTTGATTTTGTAATGCCAAAAGATGCTTTTGAAGAATTTATATTTGATATTAGTGAAGCATATGGAGAAAAGTTAAGTTTTGGTATAAATATAAATAATTTATTACAAATATTATCTCATTCTAACTCTAATGATAAACTTTCTTTAGAAATTCAAGAAGGAAAACCAACACTTCTTTTAGAGTTTTTAGGTAAAAGTAAAAGAAGTTTTACAATACCTTTAATTGATGTTTCAGATCAACAAAATCCATTACCACAAATTGAATTTGATGTTAATGTTCAACTTAGTTATGAACAATTAAATGCAGGTATTAAAGATGCAGCTTTATTTAGTTCTCATTTAGTATTTTATGTTGAAGATAATAAACTAATATTACAAACACACAGTAGTAAAGGTGAATTTAAACAAGAAATACAAAATGGAGATGTAACTATTACTGGAACTACTGCTAAAGCAATGTTTCCTTTAGAATACTTACAAAACATGATTAAAAATGCAAAAACAACTATAACTCTAAAACTTAAAAATGATATGCCAATAGAAATAAGTTATACTATAGGCAAATCAGCAATAAGATATTTCTTAGCACCAAGAGTAGATAGTGAATAGTTATTTTAACTATTCTT
>CAYXWT010000012.1:0-3838 GCA_964468895.1 uncultured archaeon
TTATTTTAAATGAAGGTACTAATACCAAATATGACTTAAATGCATATGTTTCTACTTATTATGATTAGTTTTTTTTAATATATATTTCTGTGAAATTTATTTAAAAAAACAAAGCTACATAATAAGTTAATGTTTACTAAATAAAGTTAATTTGCAGTTGTTAAGTTTGATTATATATGAATAGTGATTTTAGTTTATTTGTTTTTAAAACCAATTTCCCAAAAAACTATATTTTTCTAACTACAAAGAATATATAAAAAGTTTTGAACTATAATTCTACTGTAATCTATTACCTATTCCATAAGGAATATAAAAAGGCAGAAAAGAGGAAGTAGAATATACTGTTTTATATTAATAATAAAAAACGGCTCCCTGTTCTTTCTTCCTTACATCGATTTTCTAAAAAAATAATTTTTTCATTTTAATATTGCTTATTTTAAATTAAGTTTTTATAAATGTAGTATACTTTTATTTATAGTGCTTGTTTTTGAAATACATATATTTATAAATTAGTTTAACTAATATTATGTTAGGTGAGCTTATATGAATAAAACTATAACTATGAATATAAAAGTTGATAATTATACAAGTAGGGTTTTAGGTGTAATTAAAGAAAAATATGGTTTAAAAGATAAAGGTGAAGCTTTAGATAGATTTGCTAATTTATTTGGAGATGATTTTGTAGAAAGAGAAGTTAAAGAAGATGTTATAAAAGATGTAATTGAATCTTGTAAAAAACATATTGAAAAGTATGGTTTTAGATCTACAACTTTAAAAGATATAAGGAAATCAATAGAGTGATAATAAGTGTCATTTAAATTTGGTATTAATAATGAATTAAAACAAGTATTAAAAAAAATATATAAGAAAGATAATCAAATGTATGAAGCTGTTCTTAAGAAAATAGAAGAAATAATCTCTAGAGATACTATAACTATTGATTTTTATAAAAATTTAAAACAAAATTTAAAAGATTATAAAAGAGTACATATTATGAAAAGTTTTGTTTTACTGTTTAAAGTTTTTAAGGAACAAAACTTTATATTATTTGAAAGATTAGACCATCATGATAATATCTATAAGAAAAGATAAATTATTAGAATAAGTATTTTAATATTAATTCAAAACTTTAATTTATATATGTTTCTGTTCTATATATATTTATATTATGTAATATTTAGGTTAGTTATACATAATTTGTTAGTTCTTGTTTTTTAAGGAAAATAAAATTTTTATAAAAATTCTATTTTTATAGATATAAAAAGCAAAATATAAAATTTAATTTAAGGTGAATTATTATGGGATTAAGACCAGGTCATTGTTATTGTAAAAACATAACTAAAAGAGCTTATACTAGAGTTGCTAAAAGAGTTCATAAAAAGAACTTTATAGGTGGTGTTCCAGGACTTAAAATTAGACAGTTTCATATGGGTTTTGGACAAAGAGAATATACACATGTTCTTCATTATGTAACTACTAGTGCAATACAAATTAGAGATAATGCTCTAGAAGCTGGAAGAATGAGTGTTGTTAGACAGTTAAACCAAAGATTAACACAGCAAAATTATTATATGAAAGTAAGAGTTTATCCTCAATTTTTCTTAAGAGAAAATAAACAAGCTCAAGGTGCACACGCTGATAGAATTCAACAAGGTATGAGCCAATGTCCATTTGGAAAAGTTATTGGTAGAGCTTCAAGAGTAAGACCTAATCAAAAAATATTTAGTGTTCTTTGCGATGAACAAAATGTTATTACTGTTAAAGGATTACTTCAGAAAGCAAATTCTAAATTTCCTTGTACTATGAAAGTAATAATTGAAAAGAATTTAGATTCACTAAAATCTGTTGGAACTACTAAGAAGAGAAGAAGATTACTTAAAGCTGAAAAAGAAGTTAAAACTGATGAAACTGTAGATGCTAAAGTAGATCCAAAAGCTAAAGTAGATCCAAAAGCAAAAAAAGATGCTAAAACAAGCACTAAAAAAAATGAAAAGAAAAAATAATTTCTTTTCTTAATTTTTTTTATTTTAAATTTTATTTAAAAAATATCCTTTTTAAATATAAAGAGATTTTATGTACTTATTTTTATTAGGGAGAGATCCCGATTTGTCAAAACTAGAAATTGTAAATTATTTTAGTTCTAGAAATATTAAATTTAATGTTATTGCTAAAGATACAACTTACTTAATATTAGATTTTTTAGAAAAAGATTCTAAATATTTTTTAAAAATTGATTTAAAAAATATTTGTAATGATTTAGCTGGAATTACTAGAGTTGTTGAAATATCTGATGCTATTAAAAAATTAGATTATAATTTATTAATTGATATTTTTAAAGTAGATAGTTTATTTTTAAGTAATAAATTTAATTATAGTTTATCAACTATTAATTTAAATCAGAATTATATAGGTATTATTCAACAAGTACTTAAAGATTATTTTAAATTAGAAAAAACAAAAGCTGTTTTTAAAAAACCAAAATCTTTTGGAAAAGAAAAGCATACTGTTTCTAGTCCTGATAATTATTATTCATGGAAACTAGAAAATGGTTTTGAATTGTTTATAGTTTATAATGAAATAGATGGTTTATATTATTTAGGACATACAATTTCTTGTTTTAATTCAAAAGTAAATGTTTTTAAAGATAAAAATAGACCTCAAATTAAAAATTTATATAACACTTCTTTTAGATTAGTTGATATTTTAATAAATATACTTGAACTTAAAAAAGGAAGTACTGTTGTTGATCCTTTTTGTGGAACTGGAACTTTTATAATTGAAGGATTAATAAAAGGCTATAATATGGTTGGTATTGATAAATCTAAAGACATGTGTTATTGTTCTGAAAAAAATGTAAAATGGGCCTCAAAAGAATATAATATTAAAAACACATATAAAATAATAAATGTAGATTCTACTATAGCTTCTTTTAAAGCAGATGGTGCTTTTTTTGAACCTTATATGGGTCCTTTTTTATTTAAATTACCACCACCTAATAAAGCTAAACAAATTATTAATGAATTGAATGCTCTTTATTTTAATGTTTTTAAAAATTTAAGTTTAAGATTAAAAGATCATTCTAAAATGGTGTGTATTTTACCAATTATAAAATCTAGTAATGATAAATTATTTACTTTAAGAAAAGATTTATTTACAAAAACTGGTTTTAAACTAGTTGATGTTAGTGTACTACATAAAGATATTATTTTAAAAAATCCAATATTATATTCTTCACCAAGTGGTTCTAAGTTAGAACGAAGAATATATTATTTAGAAAAATATTAATTTAGTTTTTTTTTAATTAAAACAAAAAGGAGTTGAGTTAAAATGGAAAAGACATTGGTTATATTTAAACCTGATGCATTAAGCAGAGGGCTTCTTGGCGTTATTTTAAACAGGTTTGAAAGGAAAGGATTAAAGCTAGTTGGTATGAAGATGCTTTATTTAGATGATGACTTACTTGAAGTGCATTATTCACAACATAAAGGTAAGGCTTTTTTTGGAAGATTGGCAAGATTTATGAAAAGTGCACCATCAATAATATCTATTTTTGAAGGTAATAATGCTGTAAGTGTTGTTAGAAACTTAGTTGGAGTAACTAAAGGATATGATGCTAATGCAGGAACTATTAGAGGAGATTTTTCACTTAGTGGTCAATGTAATGTAGTTCATGCTTCAGATTCTGTTGTTAATGCTGAGCTTGAAATTGTTAGATTTTTTAAAGACTCAGAAATATATAATTATGAAAAAGTAGATTTAGCATATATTTATGCTGAAGACGAAATCTAATTTTTCTTTCTTTTTTTTAATTTGCTACGGCCACGTACTGTTTAGAAAT
>CAYXWT010000012.1:3938-17300 GCA_964468895.1 uncultured archaeon
GACATAATCAATATTGTTTACTATAGTTTGAGATTTGTAGGAGCTACTAAAATCTACTATAGTATATTCCCCCTTTAAGGGAAAAACATTTAAACCACTTTTGGCCAATATTTTGGCCACAACCTCCTTTTTATTGCCCAATTTATTTTTTTAAAACTATTTAATACAAATTGTTTTAATACCTTTGTTCTAATTTTATTATATCTATTATTTAAATATAAATTAGGTAAAATCATGAATTTATTACTTTTTCCATTAATTATAATCTGTTTCATTTTTTTAATTTATTATGGTTATAAGGATTTAAAATTTAGAGAGATAAATATATTACCCTTAATATTCTTTAGTTTGTTTTCTATTATTTATCAAGGTTTATTTATATTTAAAGATAATTTATTTCTTTGGAAAATGTATGGTTTACAAATAGCAATTTCATTAATATTTGTTTTAATAATTTATTTTTTAGGAAGAATATCTACTTTTGCTTATATTGGAGAAGGAGATTTGTATATAATTTTAATGATATCATTTAGTTGTGGTTTTGTAGTGTTATTTTCAGAAATTATTTTTTTAATAGCTTTAATTTTAATGTTATTTATACCTATATATCTATTTATTAAAAATCTAATTTTTAAAAATATACCTAAGTATTCTTTTTTTAAATCTATAATCATAATGTTTTTAGGCACACCTAAAGATATTACTAAAATTAATAGTTTTTATACACCTTTAGAAACTCTAAAATTAAAAGATAATAAAATAATTAGAAATATAGATATTACTCCTAATTTTGATTCTGAAAAAGAATTAACAAATATTAAAATAATATCTCAATCTAAAAAAATTGGAAAAATATGGGTTTCACCATTGATTCCTTTTATTATACCAATTATTATTTCATACGTAATTACAATTATTCTTTTTTTAGGGAAATATTTTGTGGATTTTGGAATATTTATGATTCCTTATATATAAAAATACCTTTAAAAATATTATGTACTTATTATTATTAAAATATATTTTACTTAATAAATATATTGTTTGATTTTAAGAAGAATATGGTAGAACTTAAAAAAATACTTACAAAAATATCTGAAGATAAGTCTAGAAGTGAGACTCTAAATAAAAATAAGTTTACTCTATCTAATAAAGTAGATCCTAAATTTAAAAATAAACTTAAAAAATTAGATATATTTAATGTAAGTGTAAATAAAAAACTTTTAGGTAACTATAAAATAACTGAAAATATCTCTAAAGTATTGAAACCTATTAATAAAAAAACTATTAAAAATGATGTTGAACTAGTTGATAATAAGAACATAAATACACATGTTTTAAAAAAGCAAGATGTTTCAAATTCTAAAAATGTTGATATTAACCAAATTATATTTAATAAGACTTTAAAGAAGTCTACCGAAATTAAAAAAGATAAAGAAAAACAAGTTTATTTTGAATCTATAAGTTTTTTAGATGCTAAAGATAAAGAATCAGAAGATGTTGTAGATAAGTTATTAGATAAATTAAATAAAAAAACAAGTGAAATAAATGCTGACAAAAGCTTTATTGAAAGAATCTCATTTTTAGATTATGAACCTAAAATTAAAAAAATGCATTTTAAAGATTCAAATATAGAGCATTTATATTCAAGGTTTGATGATATTGAAAAATCTTTAAAAAATAAAAATCAGCCGGTATCTAAATCTTCTAAAAATAAACCTAAAGCTTTGTTTGTTGAAGATATAAATATTCCTGAAATTATATCTCTAAAAGATGATGTGAAAAATAAATCTGATTTAACAAGTAAATTTTCATCAAGAGATATAGATAATTTGAAATCTACAGATAAAGATTCTAATTTTACTAATACTAAAAAAGGCCTTGATTTAAATTCAACTATTAAAAAAAATATTGAAAGTATAGATCATAAAAAAAGACAGAAAAAAGATATTAAAAAATTAGTGGTAGAATTTAGAAATAAAGATTTAGATAAAAGTGCTTTGAAAAATATAATGCCAGAATCTAAAAATAATTCTGATTTATCTTTAAGTTTATCTAATAAAAATAATTTAGATAATACTAATTTACCAATAAGAAATTCAGTTAGTTCTAAAGAATCACAAGACTTTATGTTTCCTAAAGATTCATCATCATATGTTTCTTCAAATAAAATTAATAAAGATATTGTGCAAAATAGTTTATCTTCAAAAATGTTATCTTCTTCTTATGATATTAATTCCGCAAATGGAGAACAATTTTCAAAATTAATTTATTCTAAGTCTATTGATAGTAGTTTTAATATAGATAAAGTAAATGATAGATATAATATTGATGATTTTACTTATGTTGACATAAGTGTAAAGATAGATAAATTATTTTATGATATTGTTCAACCAAAGTTGGAACCAAAACAGAAAGAAGTGTTTAAAGATATAAAAAAATTATTTTTAGATTCAATAGACCAAAATTATTATTCCTTTAGAGGAGATAAACATAGTATTTCTAGATATATTAAAAAAGTTTATGAAGTTGTTCTTAATAAGTTATCTTATAATCTTAGTAAACTTGACAAAAAACTATATTTATTATATATTGAAAATGATTTTTCAGGCCTTGGATTTTTGTCAAGTTTATTAAAAGATAGAAATATAATTGAAGTTAGTTGTAGGGGTGCTAACTTGCCTATAACTGTTTATCATGTTAAATATGGAGTTATAGATACAAATATTGATTTTGAATCTATTGCAAAATTAAATATATTTGTTTTGTCTTTAACTAAATTAATGGGTTTGCATGTAAATTCAAATGCACCTATAATTAATGGCTATCTTCCGAATGGATATAAGGTAGAAGGTTTATATTCTGTAGGAGATATTAGTAGTAAAGGTTCATCTTTTGTAATAAAAAAATATCTTGAAGAACCACTGACACCAATATCTTTAATAAATTTAGGTATAGGTATTGTAGATATATTTGCTTATCTTTGGTGGGCAATAAATAATAATTATAATTTAGTTGTTAGTGGTATTGCTGATAAAAGTATGATAATAAACACTTTAGCATTATTATATCCTAATAAGCAAATAATAAGTATACAACCTCAAGATAATCTAAAGCTTCCACAAAAAAATTGGATTAAAAGAATAGTGTACAATAATTCTCAAGTTAATATTAAAACAATTTTAGATCAAAGTATTTCTGAAAAACCAGATTATTTAATTGTTGAAAACTTTACAAGTGATTTATTTGATACACAGTGGTATAATATTAATTTATTAGATATTAAAAATAATGTTTTGCCAGAATATATTAACAAAATAAAATTAATAGGTCAAAAAACAATATTAATTAAATTAGATAGATTAAAAACACAATCTAAAGAACAAATACAAATTAAAGAAATATTTGAATATAATCATAATTCTGAAAAGCAAATATTCAATTTAGAATCTAAATCTGAATTTAAAGTAGATTTATTATCTTCTGAAATTAGTATAGTAGATTTAAATAAAAGAAAAGAGATTTTGAATTGGATGATTGATTCTAAAGTTATTAATTATAAAGATTTTAATAGTGTTGTTAATGATTATTATATTGATTCTAAGAAATTACTTACAAAATTAGGAATTATTGATAACAAAAGTTAAATAAAAAAATATAAAAAAAGGTCAAATAAAATGTTTGGAAAATTTATAACTAAAATATCAATTTTTTTATTTTCAGATATTAATAAGATTATTTCTCCCTATTTTAAAAATTTATCTAAAGTTCTGAATTATGCAAATATTGGTGAAGATCTAAATTCTTATCTTTGTAATGCTTTGTTTATATCTTTTATTTTTGCAATTGTTTTAGAATTTTTAATGATATTTGTAATGTTAAAAATAAATATATTTTTTACAATATTAAGTTTTTTAATAACTATATTTTTATCATTTACTTTTGCTGCAATAATTTTTTTTGTATTTTATAGATATCCTTTTTATTTAATAAATTCTAAAAAAACAGAAGTTGAATTTGAAATAAAGAATAGTCTAAAACATCTTTCAGCTCTTAGAGATAAAGATTTAACTGTTAGAGATATTTTGTTATTATTGCAAAAACTAGAATTTAATTCAATTTTAACAATAGAATGTAAAAAAGTACTTTCAATGTCTAGTATTAATAAAAATTTAAGAGGTACTTTAGAATTTATTTGTAAAAATACCTATTCAGAATTAGAATATGATTTTTTTAAAAAATTAATAGATGTTATTGATAATAAGAAAATACTTTCAGATGTTATCACAGAATTTTTAGAAAATGTAGAACAAAGTATTAGATCTCAAAATGAACAAAGAAAAACTAAAATTAATTTGTTATTTCAAGTAAACATATTTTTGTTTTTTTTAATATTTATACTAGTATTTGGTGTGTTTTTAACATCTATATTTATACCTCAAATACACAGTATTTTATTAATGATTGCAATTATTTTTCCTATAATTGAAATAATATTAATTATTGTATTAAATAAATAAAGATATATTTATGACTAAAATAGACACAACATCAAAAAATAAAATTAATAAGAAGTTTAAAATATTGTTCTTTAAATATGAGTATACAATTTTAGATTTCGCAGGTGTTATCTGTGGTTTATTAATAATAGCAATTGCTAATAGATATTTTGTAGGTAGTAAAATATATTTTTTAGTTTTTGTTTTTGGATTATTAATTGGTTTATTTGGTTTTTTAATAGAATATTTTATAAAAAATGAAAAACGAAAAACTTTAGAAAAAGAATTGGCTTATTTTTTAAAAGATTTATCTAGAGATTATAAAAAAACCAAAAATCTATCTTTAGCTCTTGCAAATGTTGCTAAATCTAATTTTTATGGTAGTATTAATAGTGAAATAAAAATCATTTCTTTAAGAGTATCTTGGGGTGAAGAATTTGAAGATGCTTTGAAGTCTGCAAATCAAAATATTCAAAGTAATGTTATAATTCATACTTTAAAACTATTGTCTGCTATGAAATATTCTAAAATTCCTTATTATAGAGTTCTTGAAAATATATCTAAAGATTTGAATGTATTTAATATTGAAAAAAGCAATAAAAAATATTTTTTAAGCTTGTTTAGGTTATCTGTTGTTTTTTATTTTATATTTATTTTTGTAATAATATATATAGATTTTATAATTGGTAAAAACTTTTTATGGTTTTCTGATAGTACTGAACTTACTAGAATATTTTTTGATAATTTTCTACTTTATATTTCATTATTATTATCTTTTTTTACTGCTTTTGTAATGTACACTATTAATAATAAAAAGACTATTATCTTACTTAAATATGTAACCATTTTCTTTTTAATAACTATATTTATGTTTCAAATATTTATACCTAAACCTGATGCTAATGAAGCTATTACTGATACTATAAATTATTTAGAAAATACAAATAATTTATATGATCAATCTTATTTACAAGAAAACATTTTTATTTCTAAAATAATTTCTACAAAATCATTAAGTTCTGCACAAATTATTAATAATAGTTGTGCTAAAGAATTAAATTTCATTTCATTTCATAATTATAACTGTGGTTCTTCTTGTTATGAATCTATAATTGTAATTGAAGAACCAACTTTTTTTGATTTTGAAATTCAGAATCTTGAAGATAATAAATTTATAATTTATTATCAAGAATATATAAACTAATAATTTGGATTTGTGATTGTTTTGCTTAAAAATATAACTAAGAATAAAATTATGTCTAAAAATACAAAATTTGCAGATAATTTTTTTAAACGTGCAAAAGGATTAATGTTTAGTTCTAGAAATAATTTTAATTATTCTTTAATTTTTGATTTAGAAAGAAATACAGTACTTGGAGCTTCTATTCATATGTTTTTTGTGTTTTTTCCTATAAATTTAATCTTTGTAGATGAAAATAAAAAAATTGTAGAAATTAAAAGGAACTTAAAACCATTTCAAATTTATAATCCTAAACATTATTGTAGATATATAATTGAATTTCCTATTGAATTTGATATTAAAAGTACAACTGTTTCTGATTTATTATCTTGGAATTAATTTTAAAATCTACAAAAATATTAATCTAAAGCTTTATATTCTAATTAATTTTAATTATCTCTATATATGTATATAGAAACAAAAATTAAAGATCCAAAAGATTTAATTAAATATCTAAATACAAATAAAATTAATCTATTTCTTAATTGTCCTTATAACTTTAAAAATAAAGATGCTCTTAATATCTTTAATTGTAAAGATTGTAAAGACCCTAAATGTTTATTAGCTTGTAAAAAAGGAGCAATATATTTCTCTTCAAAAGGAATACTTTCAATAGATCAAAATCTTTGTAATGGTTGTGGTGATTGTGTTAGAGCTTGTGAACATAATGCAATTATATTAAGAGATAAGAAAGCATATAAGTGTGATATGTGTGCTAATAATTCTTTTTTAATGCCATGTTATTATAATAATAAAGATATTCTTAATTTTGTATCTTCAGGAAAATTTATAAATGAAATTTATGAGAAATATTTAGGATATATTATAGATTCTGATTTTAAAGTTTTAAAAAATATTAGTAAAGATTATAAAATTTTAGAAGATACTAACAAAGATTTAAGGTATGTCATTGATCACCCTAATCTTTCTATTCAAGAAATACAAATTATAAATAATATTTTAGATCAATATAAATTTAAAGAAATTAATTTTAAAGAAACAAATGATATTTCTAGTACTGTAAAAAAAGATTTAGAAAAAGAACTTGTAAACTACTGTTATAGTAATTCTATAGAATTAGATCCAGATCAATTTACTTATATTTTAAATTTAACTTATTTAAATTTATATAAATTTGGACCAATTACTAGTTTATTAGAAGATAATGATCTTGAAGAAGTAACAATAATCGATATTAATAAACCATTATATGTTTTTCATAGAACTTTTGGATGGTTAAAAACAAATATAATTTATATTTCTGAAAATATTTTAAAAGATTTAGTTAATAAATTATGTTGGGAATCTAATAAATTTATTACATTAAAAAATCCATTATTAGATTCTACCATATCAGGAAATTCAAGATTAAATGCAGTAATTAGTCCAATTACATCTACTTGTGCAATAACTATTAGAAAATTTAGTGCTAAAGAATTTACAGTTTATGATTTAATTAAATTAAAAACAATTTCACTTGAAGCAATTTCTTTTTTATCATTAGTATTTTTAACAGATTCTAATGTTTTTGTAGTTGGTAATACTGGTTCAGGAAAAACAACAACTCTAAATGCATTCTTAAAATTAATACCTATTAACGAACGGATTATAACTGTTGAAGAAGTAAGAGAAATAAGAATTCCTCATAAACATAAAGTTAACTTACTTGTAAATAAAGATTTAGATATAAATTTAGAAAAGCTTGTTATTAATACTCTTAGAATGAGGCCAGATAGAGTTGTTATTGGAGAAATTAGAAATAAAGATGAATGTTTTGCATTAGTAGATTCTTTACTTTGTGGTCAAGCTAAAGGCACTTATACTACTTTTCATTCTCAAAGTAGTAGAGATGCAATTCAAAGATTAATATCTTATGGAGTTTTAGAAAATGATCTTGGAGCAGTAGATTTAATAGTAAATCAAAGAAGATATAATAAATATAAAAATAATTGTTTTAGAGAATATAGAACTGTATTTGAAATTTGTGAAGTTTTATTTGAAAATAATAAAGTTAAACTGAATATACTTTATGAATTTGATGTTTCTAAAAATAAATTAATATCTAAGAATAATTCTATTAAAATCTTTGAAAAACTAAAAATAACTTATGGGATTAATACTTATAAAGAACTTAATAAGTTATTAAAATCTAAATCTAAAGATATATCTAAAAGATTAGAAGAATATTTTAATTAAATAATAATAGTTGTAAATATGAATTTAAATTTGATTTTTTCTAAGAAAAAAGTAATACTTTATTTAGTTATATTTTTTAGTTTAGTGTTATTATATGTTTTATTATATTTTGTATTTAACTTAGAAATTAAATTTAGATATTTAATTTACTTTTTTATATTTGTAAGTGTGTTTTATTTTGCAATATTTTTTTTTATAGACACCTTAAAAAAGCAAAATATTTCTAAAGAAATATCTAGAGAACTACCTTTCTTTTTAAATAATCTTGGTAATGATTTAGATAAAGGTGTTGATTTTAAAAGAGCATTAGAAAATAGAACTTTAGATAATACTTTATTAAGTAAGAAAATAAAAAAAGCTTTAGAAAATACTAATCTTAAGGGTTTTAGTATAAAAGATAGTTTGTTAGAAATAAGTTTTGATAATAGTGAATTAAATGATGTTATTATTCAAATAATAAATATCCTAGAATTTGGATCTAAAAACAAATCTTATTCTTTAAATATAATATCTGAAAGTCTAGTTAATAAACAAAATCTTAAATTAAAAAACTTTTCTTCTAAGTTAAATTTGATTACTTTGATATATATTGTTATTTCTACTATACTTCCTGCGATGATATTGATATTTTTTATAGTTGGAAGTAATTTCTTTGAACTTAGTTTCTCAAAGTTTAGTATTATTTTTATAATAACTATATTATTCCCTATAATAGATATGTTTTTATTATTTTTTTTAAAAAGTACTATGCCTTAGTTAAAATGTATTATTTTAATGATTTGATAAATTATGAATTTAAAAAATAAAAAATTAATCACAATTTATTTTTCGGTAATTGTGATTATAATTTCCTTTGTACTTAATTGGTCTTTATTTAAGGTGTTTTTAGGTTTAATAATAATTAATTTTTTTTATTATTTAGTATTATATCTTATAGATAAATATAATATTCATCTTCAGAAACAAGAATTTGAAAAACAATTAATAAACAATATTTTAAGTATTTGTGCATTGGATAGTGTTAATTTAAAATTAATAATTTATAAATTTGCAAGTTCAAAATCAAAATTAATATCTAAGGAATTTTCCTTTATTAAATTTAAATTAAATCAAGGTCATAAAATAGAAGAGTTATTTAAAATTCTTAGAGTTAAATATAATTCTAATATTTTAAATAAATTTTTAGATTTATTATTAATATCTAGAACTTTTGGAACAACTTCAAATAAAGATTTTAAATATCTTGTAGAGAACTTCTTAGATTCTAAAAATATAATTAAGCAAAGAGAATCTTTATTGTTATTACAAAAATATACTATTTTTATGTGCTCAGCTATTGTTTTACCTGCTATTATAAGTGTTGTAATAGAACTTGTTAAAAGTTTAAATACATCTTTAGACTTTAGTAGTTTTGGTTTTGTTGTATCTAGTAATCTATTTTCTACTGTGTACTATTGTGCTTTAATATATATTTTTGAGTATATTTTAATATCTTCTTTTTATTTAAGTTTTATAGAAAACAATAACTCTAAATTTATTGTGTATTTATTGATATTATTACCAATAAGTATATTTATATTCTTTATATCTAAGTATATTATATAGGATATAGGTGTAGAATGATGTTTTTTGAAAGTTTGTTTTCTTTTATATTAAGTAATATTAATTATTATACAATTTTTATATTAATGATAATAGAAAGTAGTTTTATTCCATTTCCTTCTGAAATTATATTAATACCTGCAGGGGTGTTATGTTCATTAGGAGATTTGAATTTATTTTTGTGTGTTTTTTGTGGTGCTTTTGCTTCATTAATAGGTGCTTTAATTAATTATTTTATTGGTAAAAAATTAGGAAGATCTTATATTTTAAAACATCAAAAATTATTTTTTATAAATAAAAAGCATTTACATAATAGTGAGCATTTTTTTAAAAAATATGGTAACATAACAACTTTTGTAGGCAGATTAATTCCTGTAATAAGACAGTATATTTCAATACCAGCAGGTTTTTCAAATATGAATTTATTTAAGTTTTCTATATTTACTTTTTTAGGTGCATTTATTTGGTCTGGTTTTCTTGTTTTTATAGGTTATTTCTTTGCAGAAAATGCAAATAGTTTATTATCTTTATATAATAATATATTAGTTATAATAATAGCACTATTTTTAATAGCTATTTTACTTGTAAAAGTTTTTTCAAGGAAATTTAATAAGAATAAATCTAAACAACATATAAAATAAGTTTATAAATATTTTGTATCTATTATCTTGTATAGATTGTTCTATTTTTAAATTTTAATTTAAAATAATATTATTGTGCCCTAGTAGTCTATCGGTTAGGATGCGACCCTGTCGAGGTTGCGGGGCGGGTCCGACTCCCGCCTAGGGCGCTTATTAAAATTATAGTGATGTTCTTATGCACATATCTAAAATTTGTTTAATATTATTAATATTCTTATTCTTTTTTAATATAAATTTTATATTTAGTGAAAATCCAATTGTAGAACATGGATATGTTTATTATTATTATGATGATTATACTGATGTTGAACAAACAGAAGTTATAACTCATACTTATTTAGATAGTACTTTAATATATTTTCAAACATATGATCAATCTAACAATGTTTATAGAAGTAAAACTGTTAAAGCATACCCTGATAGTATTTTAAGTACTATTACATATTATGATTATACTGGAAATATAAACAATACTATTTGTGTACCTGATTCTTTTGATTATATTAATTATGATATTGATTATTATGAACCATATAATTATGAATATAATGAAGTGTTTTATGATAATTCTAATGAAAATAGAAATTATTGGAATTATTGGAGATAGTTTTTTTAAAATTAAATAAAATCTTTAGTTTCTCTATTTTAAAGGTGATTTCTTTGTAGTTTCGTAGAGTTTCACAAAAAGTATTTAAATAGTCATTTTCATAAGTTTATTGTAAAGTTTAATAACTTGTTTTTACAATCTTTAAATTTTTACTAAAAAATACAAAAGAATAGTGTAAAAACATAAAATTAAAAAAACAAATAAAAAAAAAGTAATTAAAAAGCGGAGGAATTAAAATGAACAAAAATTTAATTAAAACAACTAATGGAATTTTACTTGTTTTTGTTGTTATGGCAAGTGTTCTGTTACTAAGTACTACTATTTTTGCTTCTGAAAGTGATGATAGTTTAGAATTTGTAAATTTACAAATTAATGGGAATTCAAATATAAACGAAACAGTATTTAATGAAGATATGGTTTTAACAACTTCAGTAAATACAAATTTAAATAAAAACGATATTCAATTTATTGGTTATTTTATGATAGCTAATAATAATGGTATTTTGCCACTTTCAACTTTTGAATTTGTTATAGATAATACTGCTGCAATGAATTCAGATGGTATGAGAACATATTACCTTAAGGCTAATTTTAGTAGTTCTGAACTAAAACCAATAATAGCTCAAGTTCAAGAAATACTTAATACAAATTATTCTCCAGAAAACGGAGATCAATTAAAAATAAAATTAGATGCAATTGTAGGTAGTGGTAATTCTCAGGAATTATTTACAAACAATCCATATCCAGAAATATCATATAATAGTATATATGATGAACCTCAAGTTATACCTGAAACAAATTATTATATTTCAGATCTAAAACAAATAATTAATGGAACTTCTACTTATAATAATTACAAATATACTTTAAATCACCCAAATAATTATCCTTTTGAATTTACATTTCAATCTAATGTAGAGTCACAAGATGTTATTTTTAAATTAGTTTTAGATGATGGTGATGATCAAACACTTTTATTTAATCAAAAAGGTGATTATATAAAAACAGCTCAACCAATAACTCTTTCAACAGCTAGTGGAATAACAAGTGATCCTATAGCTTATAATTATAAGTATAAATTTAATTTAACTGATGATATTTTTACATCTATTGATGATTATAAATTAGTTAGTGGAAATTATGATTTATATTTAACAGTTTCTCAAGTTAAAGCTTCACAAGGTTCAGTTACACAAGGTGTAGAAACAAGTATTCCTAGAGAAGATATTGTTATAGATTTTGAATATTCAAATAAAATTAATACTCTTCCTGAAATTGTTTCTTACAAAGCTGAAAATTTAACTATAAATGTTTCATCAGTTGATAATGTGAACGAAATGGATGATGGGTATTATGTTGTAGAATTAGGTATATATGATTCTTTAAATTTAACACTTAGTTACACTGTTGAAGGTTTAGAAGATGTTGAATTAGCTAATGCTGTATTTTTAAAATATAAAAATGATGCTGCTATATTTTATCCTGTTTTAAGATCTAAACATTGTGATAGTAGTAAATGTGCTTATACTTATCAAGTAAGTATATATAAGTCAGTTATAGATGATAAACCTTATAAACTTGAATATAGAGTTTATTCTGCAAATGCTAGAAATCCAAATTTAAATTATGCCACTTCAACTAATAAAGTGACTTCAACAAGATCATATAGTTCTGAAGATATAAAAGTTGTATTAAGTAATGAGTCACAAGTTTTGAAAATACCTATTGATCATATAATTAGTTTCTATAATGATAATAGTTCAAAACTAGTTCAATATAAAACTTCAATTTCTCAAAAAAATTCTCCAACACCTATAATTGGAATAGAACCTGAATTAGAACAAAATGTTGACAGTGATAATATAGTCAGAGATACAGATGATGAAACAAATTCTGAAGGAGAAATGGCTCAAGATTTTCAAAATAACAAAGTAGCTATAGAAAAAAGTCTTAGTGGTAAGAATGTTTCAAGTGGTATTAGTTACCCTAAAGTAAGTACTAGTACAAATAATATGTATGCTCAAAGAGATTATTATTTAGAAAAGTTAAGTCCTATTTTAAAACAAAATGGTGTTAACTACAAATATATTACTTCTATATCTCTAAAAGATACAGGTGATGAAGAAACAACAACATATATTTTAGAGGTTAACGAACCAAAAAAGTTTTTAGGAATTTTTAAAATTGGTGAAAGAACATATACTAAAGAAGTATCTATTCCTACTAAAGATTTAATAAATTTAGATCTACAGTATAATAGAGCCAAGCCAAAACCTAAAATACTTACTGAAATAAAGAGTGAAGCAGTTAGTCAAACAGAATCTGATAATAGTAACAATTAAGTCTAGTAGTTTAATATCAGATAAGTAAATAAATTATTAATTTTAATAATTTATTTATTTTTTTTATTTTTTTAAAATTTAATTTTAAAATGTATTTTTATGTTTTTTAGAAGCATTTAAATAAGGTTTATAGGTATTATAATTATTAATTTATGAGAAATTATGACTTTTAAAACAAATATGTTTGTAGTTACAGTATTATTTATTTTTATATTATCTTTAAATAATGTTTTTGCAA
>CAYXWT010000013.1:0-15776 GCA_964468895.1 uncultured archaeon
AACCATCTTCATCTTTTTCAATAATAACTCTAAATTTCATAGTATCACAAATATAATAGATATGGAATAAATTAAAAACTTTTGGTTTATAATAAATTTAACTTCAAAAAGAAATATCATCTATTCCTTTAGATTCTTGAGTCTTTGGGATTGGTCTTGGACTTCTTTTCTTAAAACCACTACTTCTAATTTTTACTAATTTAAAAGCTGTGGTGTGTTTTTGACCTTTTAATAAAACTTCAATTATTTCTCTAATACTAGTAATATCATCAGTTTTAGAGATTATAGAAACAGTATTTCCAAAAACTGAAATACAACAATCAAATTTATTTTCTAAATAAATTTTAAATTTACCTTCAGTACCAATAACTCTACCTTTAATTTGATTTATTCTTTTTTCATTTTTACCTACAAAGTCTTTAATATGAACAATATCTAAAGAAAAATCATCGTTTAGTAATTTAAAAGCATGCTCTGGAGAAAAACCTCTTGCAATAGCATTAATTATTTTTTTGGAAGTATAAATATTATAATAATTATTAGAAGTTAGAATAATTTCTGCAGTACTACTATCAATATCTAAAGAAACTCCACACTTCTTTTCAATATCGATTCTAGTGCTTCCATTATTACCAATCACTACTGGTAATCTTCTTTTATTAATTCTTAAAATTTCATCCATATAATTCAGCTTTTTTAGTTTTTAAATCTGCTAGAAATTGGTCATAAGTTAAATTTGCTTTTTTGTTTTTTTTGTTTATAAAATCAACAATATTAATAATATCTCTTTTTAAAAATGCTTGTGCTTGTGGGTGGTTAATAAGAACAGATTGACCAACATCTATAATATAAATTTTTTGAGTCTTAGGATCTATTAAAATATTATAAGCACTAAAGTCAGCATGAACTAAATTTGCTCTATATAGCATTTTAGCATAATTTTCTATAATTTGAGGATACACAATATCTAAATCAAATTTAAAATTTACTAGTCTAGGATGTGCAATACCATCTTCACCAATAAAAGACATTATAAGTATATTTTTTTCAATAGCAATAGGTAATGGTGCTGAAACTTTATTTTGTAAAAGTAAATTTAAATTTCTGTATTCTTTAGAAGCCCATATCATAAAAATATCTCTTCTATCTTTTTTTATGTTTTTAAATCTAGGATCTCCAATAATATATTTATTAAGATGCTTAAAATTAGAAGTTTCAATTTTATAGATCTTTGCAACAATATTACTTTCAAAATTATGTGCTAAAAAAGTGATAGCTTCTTTACCACTAGCTATAGGACTATCTATTGATTCTATAACTTTATTATTAGCAAGCTTAAATAAAGATTTGTGTACAGAATTATCAAAAACATAATTCTCAATTTTATCAACATCCATAAAATTCAACTCTACAACATATTTTTTAAAAATTAGAACTTAATCTATAAATTAAAATAATTATAATAAATAATTATTTATCTACGATGATTATTATAATGATTATAACTATTATAAGTACTATTTTGATTAGCATTAACATCGTCAAAAGTATATTCATATAATTTATTTAATTCACCAGCTCTTTCAAGTTTAGATTTTTGAAAACCTAAAAATCTCCACACAACATCTGCTTTAGAAGGTTGAAAATCCCAAAGTTTAATTATTACAATGTCATTAGGTTTTATCCAAATATGTTTAAACATTTTTCCAGGAATTCTACAGTTTCTTTCAACACCATCTGAACACATTATTTTAACATTATTAACACCCATTAATTGAATTACTTTTCCGTACATTTCAAGGATATCTTTATTTGGAGATCTTAACTTTCTATTTTGAAAAGTTGTACTACTATTATTAAATTTTGCCAAAAATTCCACCTACTTTTTTTTATTATAATAAATTATATATTTGAACATGTGCAATATCTTCAATATAAATAATTTGCTCAGATATAATCATATTTTCTTCAATTAATAGTTTACAAATTTTATTTCCAAAAATATTAACTTGATTACAAGATTTAATACAATCTAATAATTCCTTTTTAGATATTAATTTAGTACCATAAAAATTAGAAGAAATATTTATTTCTACATCATTAAATTTTAAAGTTTTATTAATTAATTCTTTATCACAACAAGCAAATAATTCACCTGAATTTAAAGAATGTATTTTTCCAATCATATATTAAATTTATTTAATTACAGTTTTGGTAATGGTTGAATTGCACCACAAGCGGTACATTTTAATACTTTAACACCATTATGAGTTACAATTTCTGTATCTGGTTTGTGACATGCAGAACAAAGTACAAAACTTTTAATATACTTAGTTAATATCAAATTGATTTTATGGTTATCAAATAAACCATTTAATATTAAAGCTGGACCTACAATAGTAGAAGAAGTACTTATTTCTCTCATTACAAATTTATATAATTGTTTATAATTTCTATTTAAATCTTTTGCAACTTTTAAAAAGTTTTTCCAAATAGTTTGTTTTCCCTGTATATGAGATATTGCAACTGGTAATTCAAATCTACTTTGTGAAAGTACTCTTTCTGGAAGTGACATGTATAATCTATCTAATAGAAAATCATAATCTATATTTTCTGATTCAATTTTTTCGTTTGTCATAATTAACACTAAATTTTTAATTTTTATAAAATATCTTAATATTGCTATATATAGAATATAATGCATAAACAATCTTATAAATAAATGGTTTCTAAATATTAGAACTTAAAAGGCATTTATAAAAAGCAAACACATAAATAGTTCTTAAAAGTACAAGTTAATACTACTTACTTAATTAGAAATGACTATTTAAAAATATTTATGAAAACTAAAAATAAATTAATTAAAAAAAGTAAAATAAATATTTCTATGTATATAATTGTAATTATACTAATTTGTTTAGCAATTTTAATTAAAACATATATAATAGATTTAGATAACACCTCACACAATAAGAAATTAGCTATAGAAAAATGTAAAAATTTGTGTATTTTAGAAAATGCAAAACAATCATTACCTATAGAAGGCCCTTGCTTAAATTCAAAAGTTGTTGCAGGATGGGGTTGCGATATTATAAATAGTCCAAGAATGAGTATTTACGATGATAAAAAAGAAAATCAATGTGAAAATAATAAACATCTTGTTGAATTAACTAAAAATTGTAAATTAATTAAAGCAATATAAAATAACTTAAAACTAAAATTATTAGCATTAAACAAACCTGGGGTGGAAGTGCAGGAAGTGCTTTTACTTTGCCTGTATTTAATATATAAAAAGTCCAAATTAAACCAATTATTGAAGCAAACCAAATTAATATAATTGGTATTAAAGATGTAAACAAACTATATTTTACTATCAAAATATTAAATAAACTTGAACTTACTAATAATGGTATTGCAATATCTCCTCCACCTAATCTAAATAATCTTTTTTTAGTAGGTATTTCAAAAATAAAACTAACTTTTTTTTCTATAAATAGATTTGCTAAACTAAGCATATGCTTAGTATAAAATACAGCTATTAAATCATAAATTGCAAGAATAGTTATTAAAACCATTACTGGTATGATTCCTAAACTTAAACCAAGTATTGCTCCAGCACCAGCTAGAGATAATGCTAAAATAAAATTATTATACCATCTACTTATATTAGAATATTTTGACAAAATTGCTTTTATAATTAAAAGATATATTGCTAAACAATAAGCACCAAATTCTGGGAGTATTATAAAAAAAACAACTGATAAAGAAGAAAAAAACACTATTACTTCTAAAATTTCTAAAAGTTTTGTTCTTTTAAATATTTTTTTAAAAACTAGTAAAAATATTGTGAAACAAATCATATATCCAACAATAAAAACAACATTAATTAAATCATTTGGATTATCAGATATTATGCCTGAAACCAAATTATTTTGAATATAATAATTCGCAACAAATAAGCCTATAATTTGTACAAATACAAATATTAATGAAAAATAAATTATAAACTTTTTATTTAAAAAAGAATTTTTGTTTTTAGGTAAATCACTCATAAACAATTCACTTATTAAGATCTACTTTCAGAAGATATAGTTTTATAAGTTCCATTTTTAGGTTCATAAATTTCACCCATCTTCTTTAATTTTCTTATACTTTCTTGTAATCTATCTTGATTTAAATTTTGAGATTCCATATATTCTGAAATTTCATTATAACCTATAGATCCACCATCAACAGTTAATTCTTTAATAATATTTAAGATTTTTTTAATTAAAGATCGTTCACTTGTACTCTGACCAGTACTAATAATATCAATATCAATTTTACCTGTTTCAAGATCCATAGCAGTTTGTTCTAAAGATGTTTTAAATATTCTTATTGCTCTTTGAGCATCATCAAGATCTATTTCATTTTTAAGTTTAATTTTAGCACTAGCTTCAGATAATCTAATAAGTCCTTCAAGTTGTCTAGGAGTTGCTGAAAAAGAATCTGATTTTCTACCAATATCTCTTAACTCAACATAATAATCTAATAATTTTTTTGCAGTTTCTTTTGTCATTATTGGTTTTATATTTTGTCTAGCATATGCAACATATTTTTTAAATAAATCTTGATCTATTTCTGGAAGAATTTTATTTTCTATATCTTTAAGTTCTTGAGAAGAAATACTTTTTTGAAACTCATTTTGAGCAAGTTGTTGAGCAGATCTATGAGTTTTCATAATATGAGTACCTATTTCTAAATCCATATTTCTATCTAATGAATCTTTAATTATAAAATATAAATCAAATCTAGAAAGTAAAGAAAAAGGAAGATCTATTTGTTCAATAGCAGGTTTATATTTATCAAATCTATTAAATTTAGGATTTGCAGCTGCTAGTATAGAAGTATCAGCTTTAAATTTAGAATAAAGTCCAGCTTTAGAAACAGAAACTGTACCTTGAGCCATTGCTTCATGAAGTGAACTTCTATCATCCACACTCATTTTATCAAATTCATCAATAATAGCAATTCCACCACTTGCTAATATTACAGCTCCAGCTTTAAGAGTCCAACCTCCTTCTCCAAAATCATCTTTAACAGCACTAACTGTTAAACCAGCTCCAGAAGTTGTTTTTCCTGCTACATATATACTTTTAGGAGCTAAATGATCAACATATTCAATAATTTTAGATTTACCAGTTGAAGGATCACCACAAAGAAGAATGTGTATATTACCTCTTAAACTTTGAGTACCTACACTTTTTTTAACACCACCAAACATTTGTAAAACAACAGCTTCTTTTACAATTTCATGGCCATAAATATTAGGTGCAATTGATTTAGCTAATAATTCATAAATTGCACCTTTTTTAGAAAGACTTTTAATTTGTTTTTCTTCTTCAGGAGCAATAAATAATTCTTCAAATTCATATTCTGTTTTTTCTATATGATTTGCAATTATATGTTTATTATAAATATTAGAATCTCCTTTAGGAGGTTTTAGTTTTAAAACACCAGTAATAACAATTTTATCTCCTGCTGAACATTTATTAACTAAATCTTCAGAAAGATAAACATCTAAATTAGCAGCTTGTTCACTACCTTTTAAATTTTCAAGAGGTTCTTGAATTTGTACTTTTTGATAATCTACAAATTTACTTTGTTCTAGATCTATATCAAATTCTCTACTTCTACAGTCACACATTACAGGTTTAGTTATTTGTTGACTTTTTTGAATAACATCATATGATTTTGAACATTTTCTACAAATAAAATGTGCTGAAGTCATTTTTTCTAATCTTTCAGTAATTAATCTTATAACACCTTCAATAGAAACTAATTTATTTAAATTTTCACTACCAACATCTCTAATAGAAATTTTACTTTCATCAGGTAAATTAAAAAATCTAATTTTAGGTTCAAATAATACTTCAGATTCTAATAAACCAACATCAATTTTTTTAATTGCAGAATTAGCAGCCTCTAGAATTAAATATGGATTTTCTAATAATCTTTCAGAAATATTTAAATCAAAAGCTTCTAATTTTTTGTAATCTATATTTAAAGATTTATTTTCAGGATAATTAGATGCAAGATGTTCAATTTCTCTTTTGTAAACAGTTTCTAAGAAATCTTGCAAAATTTCAAGATATTCATCAATAACTATATCATCTTGTTTTGAAAAATCATTAAATTCAGAGTCTAAATCAATATCAACCATTTATTATCACAAATAATTAAAATACTAAATACATATAACTATATTTATTATATAATATATAAATTTGTATTTGTACTTATTAAATTGGTTGTAATCTAAACCTAATCCAAAAGAATAAGATATTTTACTAAATCTATTATTTTGTATTAAATATATATTATTTAACAAAATATAATATAATAAGGTTTAGTTTGATAATAGAAAAAAAAATAGAGAAAAAGTAAGGTAAAATAACTATTCTAAATTTATAGAACTTACTAAAAACTCTAATTTAGAAGAAAAGTCGTTATGTTTAGCTCTTCCACAAACAATTACTTTCTTACTTAATAATTCATCATCAAGATAAGAAAATATTTCTATTTTTTGATCTTCATCTAATTCTTTTTTCAAATCTTCTTTTTTTAATTTAAAAAAAGATTCAACTATATTGGAAAACATTACACATTTAATAATACCAGTACCATCATCAATATTAATACTTCCAAACATATTTACAACTGGATCTACTTGTTCATTACAAGCTTCACAAATAAATTCATCATTAATTAAATATACTCTTTCTTTACATTTAGGACATTTAAAATATCTTAAATTATTTCTATTAATATCTACTATTATTCCTTTTATTTTATAGCTTTTTCCATCTTCTAAGTTTTGAATTTTATCTTCATTATAGTCACTACTTTTAAGTTCTGATAATGGAGGTATTTCTAAATCAGTTTTAGGATTTTTAGTAACTGTAGAAAACCAACTTGTATGTAGTTCTAAATCATAAAGTCCTTCTTTTAGATTTACATCATCTAATTTTATTATATCTCCTAAATTATAATTTTCTTCAATAATTTCTGCCCAAGGAGACCAAGCAGTACATCTAATTTCTTTAACACCATCACTAATATTAAAATTAATAACTTTTCTTGCTTTTTTAGTTTTAGAATCTTCAAATACTTTTGGAGGATATAAATTAATTATTCTTCCAATAGTAGTTATTGGCTTTTCTTGAGCATCATCTATTTTTGAAATATTAATAAAATTCTCATCTAATTTTTTAATTTCAGGAGCATTACTTGGATCTTTCATTAATTGTCCACCATGTCTTAGAGATAAATCTAATCTTTCATTATATTCATTAATAAAAGCATCTTTAATGAAAACTAAATCATTTTTTTGAAGATTTATTTCAGTTACAACTTCTGAACTTTCTTGCCAAAGATTTAATTTTATCATTCCAGTATTATCTTGTAAATAAACTACTTGTAATTTACCTGTACTTCCATCTTTACTTTTATAACTTTTTAAAGGAGGTATATTTTTAACTCTTGCATAAATAGAAACTGAATTTAATGATGAATTTAATTCAGATATTTTTAATACTTCACTTGCTTTTTTTTTAAGTTCTAAATCAACCTTTAATTCTTTTGCAAGCATAATATTAGCACCAACATCACTTAACAAACCTTGATATTTTGCTTGTATGTTTTTAAGTTCTTCTTTTAATTCAGTATCATCTTTATTGGTTTGTGCTTTAATAATATTATATATTTCTTCAGCATTATTTAGATTCATATTAATTACCTCTTTATTTGTAAATTACATATGTTTTAGAGTTTATAGAAAATAAAATTGTAAATCTTTTATTAACAATATTATTTTACAATTATTTATTACATTTTAAATTTTTATAATAATCTATAATATATTAATCATGATTAAATATTTAATACAATTGTTATATCTTTTAAAAAACAACTTATATTTAATTTAACAAATTTTGTTTTATTTTAAAAGTTAATTTATTACAAATATCCTCTTTTTTCTTAAAATTAAGAGACAAATACTTTTTAATAACTGTATTTTTTAAAATTGTAAAGATATAATCTGTTCTTATAACAGAATTTATTGGTAAACCATCCTCAACACCTACAAAAACACCAGGTCTATTAAGATTACTTGTTACTGGGCACATTATAAAATGATTCCCAGAACTGTAAACAATTAAAGCAGGTCTTTTTTTATAATCATTACTATCTAAAAATGGACAATTACATAAAACAATATCTCCAGATTTATAATTTTTCCCAGATATCATCACAATCATCCCATAAATCTTTAAAACATTTGGTTTGTAGTTTTGAAAATACTTTTAAATTAGAATTATTCTTAGACTTAGCACACAATTTGGAAATAACTTCATAATAAGGCTGTTTAGAAAAATACTTTAATTTACAAACATCTTTTAGAACTTTTTTTTCTAATCTTATAGTTGTATATTTATTAGTCATAATTAATCTTAATTTTGTTTTAAATTTTTTAATAAATTTTTAATTAAATCATTATAAGATTGATTTGGATGAATTTTCATTTTATCTAATTTAGTTTTAAGATTAAAAGGTATTTTTATAGTTGTAAAATTATTTTTTAAAATCATAAATCTCAAATAATATAAGTATAGATAAGTATAAAAAGGTATAAGTGGCAAGTTAATAAATAGTTATTTTATTAATATTAAAAAACAATCTTAATTCTAATTAATAAATAATATTAATAAACACAAGAAATATTAAAAAAATAAAAACAATTATAAAAACATAGATTTACATATATATAAAAATATATTTTATATAGTTTATATAATACTTAATTAAGTATATACAATTATTATTAATTAAAAAAATTAAAATTAGATTAAATATGAAAATTGGAAATTACGTTGTTGGAGACTATATGGTTGATGACGAAGCTAACAAAAAAAAATTAGTAATAGATTGTAGAAATTGTCCTTATGGAACATCTATTTCTGATGATCCAAGATGTAGATTCCATGTTTTAAAATTATTAGAAACTATTGATGCTGATGAAATTATACTTTCAGAAGTATATGAACGAACATATAATGCAAAACAAACACAATATCTTAAAGAAATTGTAAATCTTTTATTAGATTGGGAAAATAGATCTGTATGGATTGGTTCTCATCTTAATATTGATGATATTGATTGTGATGAATGTTATAAAGAAAGACATAACAATATTATTAAATTTGCTAAAGACTTATTAAGTTATGATCCTATTGCATCATATTTAAGCTTACTTAAAGAAATTGAAAATAATAAAATTAGATTAGATCAACAAAAAGGTAAAAATTGTGAAAAATGTTTTGTAGCTAATTTAAAACATTTAATAAAACTAAAAAAAGAATTTGAAGGTACTGAATTTATAAAAATTATAAAACCAATATTATTAAAAGAAAAAGATTTAAGTAAACTTAATAATATTTATAAAACAGTTTTTGAAGTACAAATAAAACCTGCTTTTATTGGTTCACAACTTTTATTTGGAGATGCAGAAAAACTACAATTAATAGATGAATACACAGTTCTTGGAACTACAGTACAATTATTTAAACATCCAGAAAAAATAGAATTCATTTACTATATTAATCCTCCAGAGTACACTCTTACTCCTAATTTATATTTTATATTATCTAAAACTAAAGAAACAGTAGCTAACTACCAACCAGGAAAAGTTACTCTTACTAGTGGAAGTGGAACTAGAAAATATTTTCAAAGAATTTATAGAAGTACTATTTCTGATATAGCTAGAAGATATAGACTTAATATAACTCCTGATGATATAAATATGCTTTCTGAAATTGTAACTAGATATACTATAGGTTACGGTATTTTAGAATTACTACTTTCAGATAAAAGAATTACAGATATATTTATTGATTCACCAATAGGATCTAAACCAATATATTTAACACACTCACAATATGGTCAATGTCAAACAAACATATTATATACAGAAAAAGAAGCAGAAAGTTTTGTAGGAAAACTTAGAGCTATGTCTGGAAGACCATTTGATGATGCTCACCCAATTTTAGATTATGATATTGCAGATGTAAATACAAGAGTGAATGTTATTGGTAGACCAATGGCAACAGATGGTATTGCTTTTGCTTTTAGAATACATAAAGAAACACCATGGACTCTTCCACAATTAATAAATGTAAAATCATTAAATCCACTAGCAGCAGGATTATTAAGTTTTTTCATAGATAATAACTCAACAATACTAGTTGCAGGAAGTAGAGGTGCAGGAAAAACATCACTTATGACTGCTTTAATACTTGAAATACTTCAAAATGCAAGAATTATCATTCAAGAAGATACTTTAGAACTACCTGTAATGTATATGAAAGATATTGGTTTTAATATTCAAAGATTAAAAACAAGATCAGCAATAGGTGCTGATGATTCTAGTTCAGAAGTATCTCCAGCTGATGCATTAAGAACAGCATTAAGATTAGGAGATTCTGCAATAATAGTTGGCGAAGTTAGAAGTGTTGAAGCAAAAGTACTTTACGAAGCTATGAGAGTTGGAGCCGCTGGTAATGTAGTTATGGGTACCATACATGCTGATAGTGCCTACTCTGTTTGGGATAGAGTTGTAAATGATCTTGAAGTTCCAACAACTTCATTTAAAGCAACTGATATTGTAATAGTTGCTAAACCTATTAGATTTAAAGGATCATTAAAAAGATATAGAAGAGTAACTCAAATAACAGAAGTTAAAAAACATTGGAATAAAGATCCAGATGCAGAAGGTGGATTATTAGATCTTATGACTTATGAAGCTGACAAAGATTCATTAATATTAAATGAAGATGCTCTTAAAGATTCTGAACTTTTTACTAAAATTTGTACACTTTCTGGAATGGGTATAGAAGAAGTATGGGATAATATTAAACTACTAGCCAATGAAAAAGAACTAGAAGTAGAACTAGCTAATAAAGAACAAGTTTTAGAAATACTTGAAGCAGAAAACACAACACAAGCACATAACAAATTAATTTTAATGAAAGAAGAATATATTGAAGAAAATGGAAAAGTAAATTATATTGAACTTTTTGAAAATTGGAAAACTTGGTATAAAGACAGTTTTGTTCCAAGGCTTGTGAAAAAATATAAAAACGATGCTAAAGAAAACAAAGAAAAAGATGATGAATTTAGTTAAAGATAAATTATTAACTAAAATCATCAAATACTATTTATTAAAGCAAAAATATAAAATGGAATAATTAAACAACCATTTTCTAATTTAAGATCTAAAAAATCACCAACAGATATAACATCTGTTTTTACTTTCTTTTTAGCACCAATTTCAAATTTGATATTATTCACTAAATAGTCAAAACCATTTTGCTTATAGTTATAAGCAAAATTAATATTTAAATTAGATAATATAAGTCCAAACATATCTTCTCTAGAAAAACCTTTAACTTTATCTAAATTTATTTCATTTAAAGAAGACCTAATAACAGGAGCTGTAAATAGTATTTTTTTATTAGTTCTTAGTTCTCTGCCAGGAACTAAATCAGAAACAACTTTTAAAAGTTCTGCTTTTTCCAAAAGTGAGATTATTTTAATTACTAGATCTTTTTTTAAATTTAAATTTCTAGAAATATTTGAATAATTTATTTTTTCAGAACTGGCTAGAAATCTAGTTATCAAATCTATATTTTTTAAATTATCTGAAAATAAAGAGCTTATCATAGGAATATCTTTATAAATTACTTTTTCAATCAATTGTAGGGTTTTTTGTTTTTGATTTTCTTCTCCTAATATAAAAGGTAATTGATTTTCAAAATAAGAATTATAATAATTAAATATTTCTTTTGGCAAAATATCTTTAAAATTTAATAATTCTAAAAACAGTTTGTTTTTATCTTTTTCTAAAAACAAATTAAAATTTAAGTCTTCTTTTATAACAATATTAAACTTTATTTTTAAAAATTCTCTAAAAGATAAGGGTTTTAAAACATATAAATCTAATCTTCTAAATAAATCTTGTGATATTTCTTTTAATTGAACAGCTGAAGATCCAGAAATAATATATAAAATATTTTGATTAGAATCAGCTTCTATTTTAAGAAGATTTTGCCAATTAGATAAATATAAAATTTCATCAACAATTATTATTTTTTTATTAAAATTTCTTGTAAATTCACTAATATTATCTAAACCAATATTTTTTAGTTTTAAAAAATCACCACTAGTATAAATTACATCTTGTTGTTTAGCAATAGTTTTTAATATTGTAGTTTTTCCTGTACCTCTAAGACCAGTTAAAAGAATTATATTTAAACCTTTATTTTTTTTAAAAGAATTTATTTTTCTATTAATATCAATATATAAATCTCTTTGAGATAATAAAGCACCTTCTAAATTAATTTTATTAAAATCTTGTAAAAGTTTAATTTTATAAGCATCCATAAATAATATAAGTTATAGAAATAATTATAAGTATGGTGGTTGCAACCGCCAAAAAGCATTAACTTTGAAGGTTGTAGCCGTCAAAAAACAATTTTTTGAAATTATTTAAAAAATTCAAAGATTTAAAATAAGTAAATCCTTATTTACAAAAAATATTTAAAGGGGGGTCAATTTATCCCCCTTTAGTTTAGAGTTTGATACTATTAGTAGTATACAAATGATTCAATGTTAGGATACATATAAATTCTAAATTCTTGTTGATTTTATAACAACAAGATATAATTTATTGTAATTGGCAGTTACAATATTTAAAGAAAGTTGTAATTAACAATTACAATTAAAAACCCTTCTATATAATAATTTATTATGATAGAAACAAAAAACGAAATTTCTGACACTTTAAAAGTTATGAACCCATGGTGGGATAATAAATATAAAACAACATTTATTCCTAGAGAAAAATATCTAGAACCATTACAAAAATCCTTAAACAAAAAGCTAATTACAATAATTACAGGTATAAGAAGAGTTGGGAAAACTACAACTATAAAGACATTTATTGAAAGACTAATTAATAAACAACATATTTCTCAAAAAAAAATATTTTATGTAACATTAGATCATTATCTTTTTAAAAAAATAAATCTTTTTGAAATTATTAAAGAGTTTAGAAAAATTAATAATTTAAAAAGAACAGAAAAAATATATTTGTTTTTAGATGAAATAACATATCAAGATGAATTTCAACAGCAGATTAAAAATATTTTTGATATTGAAAATGTAAAATTATATGTATCCTCTTCATCATCTAATGTTTTAAAAGATAAAAAAGCATTTACAACTGGAAGAACAAATTTAATTGAAATGATGCCACTTGATTTTAAAGAATTTTTAATATTTAATAAAATAGATTACAAAAGTACAGATAGCTATTTATTAGAAAAATATTATGAAAAACATTTAAAATTAGGGGGTATTCCTCAATATGTTTTAACAAAGGATCCTGAAGTTATTACAGGATTAGTTTCAGACATAATTGAAAAAGATATAAAACAAGCATATAAATTAAAAGGAAATGTTATTGATGATTTATTTTTACTCTTATGTAACAGAGTTGGGAAAAGAATAAGTTATAACAAACTTTCTAGAGTATTAAATTCTAATCATAACACAATAAAAGAATATATAGAATATTTTAAGAAAACATATTTATTTTACACTATTGGAAAATATTCTAAAAGTTCAAATGAAACAGCAACATCCTCAAAGAAAGTATATGTAGGAGATATTGCTATAAGGAATATTAGTATAGGTATTAAACAAAAAGGAATATTACATGAAAACCTTGTATTTTTAGAAATTGTAAAAAAAAAACCAAGCTATTATTTAAAAAATAATATTGAATTAGATTTTGCATATAAAAATAATTTGATAGAAGCAAAATATAATAATTACTTAAATGAAAAACAAGAAAAGCTTTTCAAAGAATTAAAATTTAAAAATAAATCAATTGCTGATGGTTATAATTTCTTTATAGATGATATTAAATTAAAATGATTATTTAAAATATAATTTGATAATATCTTTTAGTTTATAAACAACTATACCTTCTATTTTATTTTTTTTATTATAACCCACAAAAAACTTATTTACTAATTTCTAAAGTTAGTATAGAATATTCTTTATTAGTATTAACACTTCTTTCTTTCCATTCATCAGTTAATTCATCTCTAATAATAATACCTCTAACTCTTTTTTCAATCCAAGATTCTGAATATCCTTTTTGTAAATAAGTATTCATAGCTCGTTCAATTGCAAGTTCAGGATCATACATTTCATTAATTCTTTCATTTCCAACTTTTGCTAACCAAATTTTGAAAGGTTCAACTTTTTTTGAAGGAATTGATTGAATTAATCTTAATATTTGTTCTGTAGTTCCTGTATCAGTAAGTCTCATTTTTCCATCAAGAGAACGCATTTTCAAAGTGTGACAATTTGTCACGGTTTGATTTCCCTCTTCTTTTAACCTTTGCTTTAATTTTCTCCAATAAGCATTAGAATCAACACTCCTAGTTAATGTTTTTATAACATCAACTATAGAAAAATACCACTCTTCTTTATCTTCATCCCAAACAACACGTATTTTCTTATTTTCAAATAATTTAATTGATTTTTTACTAATCATAAATAATCACCATATATACTATAGAATTTGATTTATATATTCTTTTCGAAAGAGTAGATGGCCTTAGCAAAATAATTATTTATTTAACTTTTCTAAAATATTATTAATATCTATATCTAATTTACAAAAAGCAAACCACTTTTTACCTAAATCTTTAAGAGACGCTCCTATATGATAAATTTCATTATTATCAATAATTAGAAATCTATCATGAGACTTATTAAATTCTTTTATTTTAATAGTTTTATATTGGGTGTTATATTTTTTCAAATCTAAAGATAGTTGTTTAGTAATATTTTTAGTATAAATTATAACATTTACATCTTTTTTTGTTTTTGTAAAAAAAGTAAGTACAGAATCATCTATATAGTTGTCTATTAAAATAATAGATTTATTTGCACCTTTTATTAAATCTGAAATAAATTTATAAGCATCAAACACCTGTCCATCAAAAAATATACCTTTATTAGGTATAATATCTTTACTTTCTATAGCATTAAATAATTCTTTAAATTTGGACTCATTTTCTATTTTACACTCTAATTGTTTTTTTTCAATAATAGTTAATCTTTGAAACACTTCTAAATTAGAAGAAATAAATCTCCTCATAGAAACAAATGCATTTATTATTTGAACACTTATATTTATAGCAGTTTTACTATTTAAAACTCCAGAAAGCATAGCCACCCCTTGTTCTGTAAAAACATAAGGTAAATATCTTCTACCACCATACTTTTTAGACACAACATCAAATCTTGAGGTCGCAATTTGCGACCTCAAGTAATTACATTCTTTCTGAGTCAATCTAAACATAAAAGATATTGGAAATCTATTTATATTTCTTTTAACTTGTTCATTTAACCTTTTTGTTGAAACACCATAAAACAAAGATAAATCTTCATCTAACATTACTTGTAAACCACGAATAGTATAAATCTTATTTTTAACATAATCTTCTTTTAAGATAAGAGATTTACTTTTATCCATATATAAAATATACATTTAAAAACCAGTGTTAATTTCTAAAGGGTAGATGGCCTTAGCAAAAAAATAAAGAAAATGATGATTATTAGTAGTTTTAATTAATATTTTTTAAGTATACGCTCTAAAC
>CAYXWT010000014.1:0-9497 GCA_964468895.1 uncultured archaeon
TTTATTACCAAAAAAAATGAAATTATATGGAATTTAAACAGACTAAAAAACAACAAAATAAAGATCTTAGATATTCTATTTTAGATGGAATAAATTGGTCTGTGATGTATTATTTATTAACTACATTTCTAACACCTTATATTATATTTCTTGGTGCTAGTAGTTTAGAGGTTGGTTTAATTGAAGGTTTGCCTATTTTTATAGCTTCTTTTTTTAGTTTAATTTCATTTTCTATTTTAAAAAAATTTAATTCTAAAAAAGGATTGGTCACACTTTTTTGTTTTATTCAAGGTTTTATTTGTATTTTTATTGGTGTTGCTCATTATTTTTTTCAAAATACTTTATTAATATGGATAATTATATTGTTATTTATTGTATATAATATTTGTGTGTATATTGCTCACCCAATTTATATAGATTGGATGAGTCATGTTTTTAATTTAAAAAAAATGGGTTCTTTTCAATCTAGAAAAGATGTTTTTGTACAATTATTTTCTATATTGCCATTAATATTAGGTGCTATATTATTAGATACTTTAGGCAAGGGTTCTGATTTTAATTCAAATGTAATATTTGGTTTTATTATTATTTTTATAGTTGCAGGAATATTTAGATTTATTTCTACTTATTATATAAACAAGATAAGTAAAACAGAAGATAAAGAAAATATTAAACAAGAAGAATTAAAATATAATGAACCTTTATTTTCTGTATTTAAAAGTGAAATATTAAAAGATCATTCTTTCAGATATTTTTTAATAGTTATTGTTTTGGTTTTCTTTAGTTTGTATGTATCTGGACCTTTTAACAAATATTATTTAATTAAAATATTATCTTTTAGTTATATTAAATATATTTTGCTAATTATTTTTAATATTGTTGGTGCAGCTTTTAGTTTGTTATATTGGGGTAAAATCTGTGATCAATATGGTGTTAAAAAAATATTAAAATCAACTTTGCTTTTTATTTCATTTTTCCCTGTACTTTTAGTTTTATTTTCTAAATCTTTTGTTTTATTGTCTTTATTATTTTTCTTTGATGGAATGGTTTATTCTGGTTTTTTAATTTCTATAAAAAATTATTTTTATCAAAATATTAAAAAAGATTTAATACATCACGTTTCTTTCTTTATTATATTTCAAGCATTTGCTATTTTTGCGGCAACAATGTTTGGTTCTTTTATAATTACTGAATTTACAAATATTTTTGGTTATGAAAAATATGCAATTATAATGGTTTTTATAATTGGATCAATTCTTAGATTTATTAGTTATTTATTTGCAAAAAACATAAAAGATCAAAGAAGAAGAAAGATTGATTTAATTAAAAATATTTTATTATATGTTCCTTTAAGATTTGGTTTAAGTAAATTAAGTCATTTCGCAATTCATGAACGAAGAATTGTTGCTAAAAAAATTGTTGAAGAAGAAAAAGATATTAAAAAATATGTTGTAAAAGAAGAACGTATTTTTAAAAATTATGTTAAAAATAACATGTTAAAAACTAAAAAATCTATAATAAAAGCTCAAAAACATAAGAAATCATAGGTTTTAAAACATAGGTTTATATAGATTGTGTAGGTTAGATATTATATGCTCCTACTTATCTCTGTATATCTATATTTACCTTTATTATTTTTTATCTTGAATTTAGTTGGAAATTTTTCTAATTATAACTATTTACTAAATTCTGCTAGTAGCGATCAAATTTTTTTTTATTTAAAATAATTATAAGTATATTTTAATTTATATTATAATTTCAGTAATAATTTAAAACTAAATTTTAAAAAAATAAGTCTTAAAAAAAAAATTAAATAAATTGGTGTTTATTTTGGGAAGAAAAAAAAAAGAAACAACTACTGATTCTAAAACTGAAAAGAAAATAATTTCTAAAAAACCAACAGATAGTAAAAAAATTAAATTAGAAATTGTAAAACCTAAAAAAGTTACAAAGTCTGAAACTAAAGAAAAAGTTGTAAAAACTAGAAGACCTAAAAAAAGAGCTAGAAAAGTTAAAGATGAAGTTACTCACAAATATATACCTAAACAAATTATTTTAGATGAAGATGGTATTCAAGAACTTATTAATAAGAATATAAATATTGAAAAATTACCGTCTATAAGTATATCTGATTCTGGTATTCAACATTTAGAAGTAAATGCTGGAAATATTATTAAAATTTTTAGAAAAAATCCTCTACTTGGAGAAATCATTTATTATAGAAGAATAGTTAAAGATTAAATTTATTTTTAAAATTGAAAGAAATGTGATATTTTATGAAAAACATAGATAAATGGCAATTAATAAAATCTTATTATGAACAGGTTAGTCCAATTCAACAACAAATTGATTCTTTTAATCAGTTTATGGATGAAAAAATTCCTGAAATTGTTGATGAAATTGGAGTTATAAAATCTAATAATGAAGTAGATGTTGTTTTATCAAATGTAGAAATTACTAATCCTAGAATTGTTGAAGCTGATAGAACTGCTAAACTAACTTTAACTCCTATGGAAGCTAGACATAGAAATATGACTTACTCTGGAGCTATGCATGTAGATATTAAGTTGTATAGAAAAGGAGTTTTACAAGATGAAAAAAGAACTTATATTGGTAATGTTCCTATTTTGGTTAAATCTAAAAAATGTAACTTATATGGATTAAGTGCAGAAGAATTAATTGAAAAAGGAGAAGATCCTTTAGATATGGGTGGTTATTTAATTGTTAATGGTTCTGAGAAAGCACTTGTAACTCAAGAAGTTTTAGCTCTTGATAGAATTCTTGTAAGTAGTACTAGTGCAGGAGTTGTTAATTCACAAGTTATTTCTGTTAAAGGTGCGTTTAAAGGAAAAGTTAAAATTGCTAGAGCTCCAGATGGATTATTTACTGTTGTATTTCCTTCTTCACCTAGAAAATTATATTTAATTGAATTATTAAATGCTCTTGGTCTTATTAAATCTAATAAAATATTAGAATTATTTCCTACAGATCAAATTACTCAAAATGAAATTTTATTAAATTTAGATAAAGTTCCTTGTGTAAGTGAATCTGAAGCATTAGATAAAATTGGAAAATCTGTTGCTCCTTCTCAAACTGATAGTTATAGATTAAGAAGAGCTAAAGAAGTTATTGATTCATTTTTATTACCTCACATAGGTCAAGAATCTGAATTTAGAATTACTAAAGCATATTATTTAGTAACTATGGCTGTTAAAGCTATAGAAAAAGCATATAATTTAAGAAAACAAGCAGATAAAGATCACTACGCAAACAAAAGATTAGAATTAAGTGGTAAATTAATGGAACATCTTTTTAGATTTGCTTTTAAACATTTTACTAAAGATCTTAAGTTCCAAATTGATAGAACAATTACTAGACATAGAAAATTAAATATTAATACTGTTATTAGACCAGATGCTATTACTGAAAGAATGATGTTTGCAGTTAGTACTGGTAATTGGATAGGTCAATTAACAGGTGTAAGTAAATATATGGATAGAGGAAATTATATTACTCCTTTAGCAGATCTTAGAAGAGTGAAATCATCTTTAGATAGTTCTAGAGAACTTTATGATGCACGTGATGTTCATGGTACTCATTGGGGTAGATTATGTCCTATTGAAACTCCTGATGGTCCTAATTGTGGTTTGTCTAAAAATTTAGCTTTAATGGCTAAGATAACTACTGATACAAGTCCTTCTAATATTTTAGATATTTTAAAGAAAAACAATATTAAATTATAAAGTATAACTTGAAAATAAAAAAATAAATAAAAATAATTAAAGAAGTTGAAAATATGACTAAAGGTTCAAATAAATGTAAAGTTTATGTTAATGGAAGTTTGGTAGGATTAAGTGAAAATCCTGAAAAATTAAAATTAGATTTAATTAACCAAAGAAGAGATGGTACTATTGATCCACAGATTAATATTGCTTATTTTAAAGGAACTAGTGAGATATATATCGGTACTGATGCTGGTAGAGTTCAGAGACCTTTGATTATAGTAGAGCAAGGTAAATCTAAATTAACTGAAGAATTAATTAAAGATTTAAAAGATGAAAAAATAGATTGGTTTGATTTAGTTGTAAGAGGTATTATTGAATATATTGATGCTGAAGAAGAAGAAAATGCTTATGTTGCTTTAGATGAAAGTGAATTAACTCCTGATCATACACACTTAGAAATATCTGCAACTGCAATTTTTAGTGTTGTAACTTCAATGGTTCCTTTTGTTGAACATAATCAGGCTGGTAAGGCAATTCATGGTGCTAAATTATTTAAACAAGCTACTGGTATATCTTCTACAAATTATAATTTAAGATTTGATACAGAAATGAATTTACTTTATTATCCTCAAAAACCTTTAGTAATTACTAGAACTGAAGAATTAGTAAATTTAGATAAAAGACCTATGATACAAAATGCAGTTGTTGCTATTATGCCTTATAGAGGTTACAATATGGTTGATGCTTATGTAATTAATAAAGGCGCAATAGATAGAGCTTTTGGAAGATTATCATATTATAGATCTTATTCTGCTCAAGAAAGAAGATATCCTTCTGGTCAAAGTGATGAATTTACTGTTCCTACTGAAGATAGTACTGGTTTTAAAGGAGAAGAAGAATATATTAATCTTGCAGCTGATGGTATAATTAATTTAGAATCTCATATAAATTTTGGAGGGGTTTTAATTGGTATGACTTCACCACCAAGATTTGTAGAAGAAGTTAATGAGTTTGGTGTTATTAGTGAAGAGAGAAGAGATGCTTCTTTATGTGCCAGAAAACATTTAGAAGGGAAAGCAGATAAAGTTATGATTACTGAAACTTTAGATGGAACTAGACTTGCAAAAGTTAGAGTTAGAACTAACTTAGTTCCTCAAGTTGGAGATAAATTCACATCACATCATGCTCAGAAAGGTGTTGTTGGTGGTGTTATTGCTGAAGAAGATTTACCTTTTACTAGCCAAGGAATTAAACCAGATATTATGTTAAACCCACACTCTATTCCTTCTAGAATGACTTTAGGACATTTATTTGAAACTGTTGCTGGAAAAGTTACAGCTTTAAGTGGTAAAAGTATAGATGGAACTCCATTTTATAGTGATCAAGATTATATTGCAAAATTACTTAAATCTTATGGATTTAGAGCTGATGGTAAAGAAGTATTTTATGATGGTGTTACTGGTGAAAGAATAGAAATGCCTATCTTTGTTGGACCTTTAGCTTATGAAAGATTATTAAGTCACTTTGTTGTAAATAGAATTCAAGCTAGAGATAAAGGACCTGTTCAATTATTAACTAGACAACCTACTGAAGGTAAACAAAAAGGTGGTGGTCTAAGATTTGGTGAAATGGAAGGAGAAGCTTTAGTAGCTCATGGAGCTGCAATGACTCTTCAAGAAAAATTAATGGATAGTGCTGATGAAATTGAACTTTTAGTATGTGCTGATTGTGGAGTGCCTGCTGTTGAAGATAAAATTAGAAATAAAAAATATTGTCCATTATGTAATGGAAATAATATTGCTAAAATTAAAACTAGTTATGGTTTTAAAGTTCTACTTTATGAACTTATTTCAATGGGTATTTTCCCAAAAATTAATATTGGTGAAAAAATAGATTAAATTTTTTAAAAATTAAATGAAATTTATATTTTAGGGGATTAAATATGGTTACAATTAAAAAAATTAAAAATATTGAGTTTGGATTTTTAAGTCCTGAGATGATTAGAAAATTATCTGCTGTTGAAATTAAAAGAGCAGATACTTATGATAAAGATGGTTATCCAATAGAAAGAGGATTAATGGATCCACATCTTGGTGTTATTTCACCAGGTCTTAGATGTAAAACTTGTGGTCAGACTATGAAAAACTGTCCAGGTCATTTTGGTAGTATTGAATTAATTAGACCTGTTGTTTATCCTAAATTTAGTGATAAATTAATTACTATCTTAGCTTGTACTTGTAAAGATTGTGGTAGAATTTTAGCAAATCCTGAAGAAATACAAGAAATTTTAAGATTAGGAGACGATAAAGGTAAATTAGAAAAAGAAATTAAATTAATTGCAAAAACTCATAAAACTTGTCCTTATTGTGATTCTGAAGTTCCTAAAACTGTTTTAGATAAACCAACTAATTTTTATGTTGATGGAGAAAGAATTTATCCTTCAGAAATATTAGAATGGATTTTAAAAGTACCTGATAATGATAAATTTTTATTTGGTTATTCTGATAAATTAAAACCAGAATGGTTTATTATGAGAGTAATACCAGTAGCACCTGTTGCTATTAGACCATCTTTATCTTTAGAAAATGTAATTACTAGTGAAGATGATTTAACTTATAAATTATTAGATATTGTTAGAATAAATATAAGATTACAAGAAAATATTAATGCTGGAGCTCCTCAAATAATTATTGAAGATCTTTGGGATTTATTACAATTTAATGTTACTACTTATATAGATAATAATACTGCTGGAGTTCCTCCAGCTAAACAAAGAAGTGGAAAACCACTTAAAACTTTAGCTCAAAGATTAAAAGGTAAGAAAGGTAGATTTAGATATAATTTAATTGGTAAAAGAGTAAATGCTTCTGCACGTTCTACTATTACTCCTTCAGTTGATTTAAGAATTAATGAACTTGGTGTTCCTGAACAAATTGCAAATACTTTAACTATTCCTGAAAAAGTTACTAGCTGGAATGTAAATAGATGTAAAAAGCTAATCAAAGATGATTTTGTAAATTATATTATTACTCCTAAAGGACTTAGAAAGATAGTTACTAAAGATAATAAAGAAGAAATAGCTGATATCTTAGAAGAAGGTATGACTATAAAAAGAAATTTGCAAGATGGTGATTTGGTAATATTTAATAGACAACCTTCACTTCATAGAACTTCTATGATGGGTCATTATGCAAAAATACTTCCAGGTTTAACATTTAGATTAAATCCAATATCTTGTGATCCTTATAATGCTGATTTTGATGGTGATGATATGAATCTTCATTGTCCTCAAAGTGAAGAATCTTATACAGAAGTTAAGGAACTTATGAGTTTAGAAAAGCACGTTATTAGTATTAGACATGGTGAACCTATGGTAGTTCCAGCTCATGATATGCTTGATGGAAGTTATTTATTAACTAAAAAAAGCGCTGTTTTTAATAAAGAACAAGCAATGGATATGTTATATTCTATAGGTGTAACTGAGTTACCTTCAGCTGATTGTGGTAAAGGTAATTATTCAGGAAAATTATTATTTAGTCAGATATTACCTGATGATTTAAATATTGAGTATAAAAATAAATTGTGTAGTTTAATTAATTCAGTAAATCCTTGTAAAACATGTCTTAAAGAAAAGTGTCCTTATGATGCATATTTTAAAGTTAAAAATGGATTGTTAGTTTCTGGTGTTTTAGATAATATGATTAGTAAACATAAAAATTTAGTAGAAACAATTTATAGAAATTATAGTCCAGAAGCATTAATTGATTTTTATTATAAGTATACTAAATTATTATTTGCTACACTTAATCAAAAAGGATTAACTGTTGCTTTAGATGAATATACTGCTAATGATAATCTTAAAAAAGAAATTAAATCTAAGGTTAAAACTACTATTACTAAATCAAATGCTATTATTAAAAAATATACAGATAAAACTTTACCTTTAATTGCTGGTAAAGATTTAGATGAAACTTTTGAATTAGAAATACTTAATTTAACTGGAAAAATGAAATCTGAAGTATCTCAAGAAATTTTAAATATCAAACTAAAAGATATTTTTAATGAAAATTTGATTGCAAATAATAATTCTACTATGCTTGCAAGTGTTGGCGGTTCACGTGGAAAAATTTTAAATGTTGTTAATATTATGGGTCTTTGGGGACAAGTAACTGTTAGAAAAGGAAGACCTAAAAATGGATTCCATGATAGACTATTAAGTTTAAGTCCAAAAAATACTATGAATATTTTAGATTATGGTTTTGTAGATAGTAATTTTTATAATGGACTTAATCCAAGACAATATTTTATGCACTCTATGGGTGGTAGACAAGGTGAAGTTGATACAGGTGTTGCTACAAAAGTATCTGGTTATTTATATAGAAGACTTGCTAATGCTATGAAAGATTTTGTTGTAGATGGAGATTTAAAAGTTGTTGGTGCTGGTGGAGATGTTGTTCAATTTAAATATGGTGATGATGCATTAAGTCCAGATAAAGCATATCTTGGAAAAAATATAAATTTCTTTGATGAGTAAATTTAGTATTATAAAAAAACAAATATTATTTAAAATTAAAGGTGTTATTGATGGAAAAATTACCTAAAAATATTGTTGAAAGAATAAATACATATTGTGAATCTAAAAAATTTGCAAGTTCTAAAAAAAATAAATTACTTGAAATTGTAGAAACACGTTATAACGAAAGTTTAGTTTCTCCAGGTGATGCTGTAGGTCTTATAGCTGCACAATCTATTGGAGAGCCTGGTACTCAGTTAACTCTTAGAACTAAACACTATGCAGGTTCATTAGAAGTTTCTGTTGGGTCTGGTATTCAAAGAGTAATAGAAATTGTAGATGGTAGAAGTTCTGCAAAATATCCTTCAATGAAAATATATGTAAATAAAGAATTAATTAAAAATGAAAAACAAGCTCAAAAATTTTGTAATTCTTTAGTTGATATAAAAGTAAAAAGTGTTGGAGATTTTAAAGAAGATTTTGTAGAGAAGAACGTTGTTTTTAAATTAGATTTAGAAAAATTAAATTATTTTAATTTAGATTCTGAAAAAATAATTACTTTAATTTATGATAGTATTGATAATCTATATACTTCTAAAAGATTTTCTTCAAATAAAACTCAAATTAATTTTCATTTTGATAAAGATGTAAGTTTATATGATATTAGAAAAGCTGTTATTAAATGGAATAAAATTCCTCTTGAAGGAATTAAACATATTGAAAAAGCAGTGTTACAAGAATTTAATGGTGAATTTGTAATTACTACTAAAGGAAGTAATCTTAAAGAAATATTAAAATTAGAAGAAGTGGATACTTATAATACAATAACAAATGATATTTTTGAAATTCAAAAAGTATTTGGTGTTGAAGCTGCTAGAGAATGTATTATTACTGAATTTATGGAAACCTTTAAAGATAATGGTATTAGTTTAAATTTAAGACATACTTATTTACTTGCAGATATTATGACACTTTCTGGTTCTGTACAAGGTATTGTTAGAACAGGAATTACTGGACATAAGAGTAGTCCATTTGCAAGAGCTTCATTTGAAGAAACTATTAAACATATTTTAAATGCTGCATTTAATAATGAAGTTGAAACTTTAACAGGTGTTGTAGAAAATATTATTGTTGGACAACCAATTTGCGCTGGAACTGGTACAGTTAAATTAACTTTAGATCCAAAAGTTTTTAAGAAAATGGTTAAAGCTAATCAAAAATTAGTTGCTTTAGAAAAGAAAGATGAAAAACCAGAAAAA
>CAYXWT010000014.1:9597-15012 GCA_964468895.1 uncultured archaeon
AAAAAAGTAAAGTTGATAAAAAACCAAAAAAAAGTAAAATTAATAAAAAAGTATAGATATTATTTGTATTTTAATTTATAAAAGTTGTTAGTTTTTAAAGCTTTGCTAATATAAATTATATATAAATAATACTTTTTAAAATAATAGTTTTTCTTAGGTACTTCTATTTTAGTAAAAAGATCTAAGATTTTTAGAATATTTTTATTCTAAAAATAAAATATAAATTAGAGATTTTATAATTAAAATCTTTAAAAGATATTTTAAATTTATACAAGATTGTAAATATAAATAAAAGTGAAAACATATGGATTGGAATAGATTTAATCAAGAATTTAGAAATGTAATTGATACTGGTAGTATAATATATGGTACTAAAAATAGTAAAAGAGCTTGTTTTATTGGAGAACCTAAATTATTAGTAGTTAGTAAAACATTAACTCCACATATAAAAGAAGAATTTATATATTTTGCAAAATTATTAAATATTCAAATTATAAATTATCCTGAGTCTAGTATAGAGTTAGGATCAGTTTGTGGTAAACCTTTTAGTATATCTGTAGTTGCTATGACCGATTTTGGAAAATCATCTATTGTAGATGTAATAGAAAGTAAAGAAAATACTACTTCTAAAGTTAATTCTAAAGTTGTTTCAAAGAAATTAAAAAAAGAAACTAAAGATAAAATTAAAAAAGAAAAAATTGCAAAAATTGCAGCTAAAAAAGCTGAAAGAGAAATAATTGATAAAGTAAAACAAGAAGAAGAAACTAAAGAAATTCCTATTAGAGAAGATGCAATGTTTAAAGACATTATAAAAATTAAAAAGAAATAATTAGATAAAATTGGAAATAAAAATATAATTTAGATAAAATTGTTGGTGATTATAAATGGCAAATGGAGAATTTTCTGCAAGAAAATTAATGAAAGATAGAAAAAAATGGAGAAAGAAAGATCCTAGAGAAAAAAGAAAGATTAAAGTTAGATTAAAGAAAGGATTATTAAAAGGTGCTCCACAAGCAAAAGGAATTGTTCTTGAAAAGAAAGGTGTTACAGCAAGACAGCCGAATTCAGGAATTAGAAAGTGTGTTAGAGTTCAATTAATAAAAAGTGGTAAAGAACTAACTGCTTTTGCTCCTAAAGATCAAGCTATAAAATTTATTGATGCTCACGATCAAGTAACTATTGAAGGAATTGGTGGTAGAAAGGGTGGACCTATTGGTGACCTTTGGGGTGTTAGATATAAAGTTATTAAAGTTAATGGACAATCTTTAGAAATGTTAAGAAAAGGTAAAAAGGAAAAAACTAAAAGATAGATTTTAGTTTTTTTTTAAATTTTTAAAAAATATAAGGTGTAAAATTATGAAACTTTTTAATAAATGGGAAACTACTGGAATTGAATATAAAGATTTAGGTATTCAAAAATATGTTAATTTAGAACCTAGAATAATTCCACATACTTTTGGAAATACTAATCATAAAAGTAATAGAAAAGCTAGAATGAATCTTGTAGAAAGACTAATAAATAAAATGATGAGAAGTGGACAAGGTAAAAAGAAATTGTCTGGTAAATTTATTAGAAATAGAAATGGCTGTGGTAAAAAAGAACAACTTTTAAAAGCAGTTGAAGAAGCTTTAGATTATATTTATAAAACAACAAAAGAAAATCCAGTTCAAGTTTTAGTAAGAGCTGTTGAATTTAGTTCTCCTAGAGAAGATATTACTAAGCTTAGAAGAGGAGCTATTACTTATACTCAAGCAGTAGATGTAGCTCCAATTAAAAGATTGGATGAAGCTATAAAAAATATTGCTTTAGCAGCTTTTAAAAATACTTTTAAAAATAAAGCTGAAACTTATAAAGCTCTTGCAGATGAAATTATTACTGCTTCTAAAAACGATCCAAAAAGTTATGCTGTTAAAAGAAGAGATGAAATAGAAAGAATAGCTCAAGGTTCAAGATAAAATCTTAAACCTTTTTTTATTTATTCCATTTCCAAATTCTATTTTTTTTAATATTAAATATAAGTAAAAAATAGTTCTAAAAAAACAAAAATTGGTGAATTAATGGGAAGAAAAGAACAAGTTGCTGAACTTGCACAAAAATTAATGTCTAATACAGAAAATATTAGAAATATGGCAATTATTGCACATATTGATCATGGAAAATCTACTTTAACAGATAATTTAGTAGCTACTGCTGGATTAATATCAAAAGATCTAGCTGGTGAACAAAGATTTATGGATTCATATGTACTTGAACAAGAAAGAGGAATTACTATTAATTCTGCTAATGTTTCTGTTCCTTGTGAACATGAAGGAGAACAATATTTAATAAATATTATTGACACACCTGGTCATGTTGATTTTGGTGGAGATGTTATTAGAGCTATGAGAGCTGTTGATGGTGCTGTTTTAGTTGTTGATGCTGTTGAAGGTGTTATGCCTCAAACAGAAACTGTTTTAAGACAAGCTTTAAAAGAAAGAGTAAAACCTGTTTTATTTATTAACAAAGTTGATAGATTAATAACTGAAATGAATGTTACTCCAGAAGATATGCAAAAAAGATTTGTAAAAATTGTTATGGATATTAATAATTTAATATCTCAAAATGCTGCTGAAGAATTTAGAAAAGATTGGTTAGTAAGTATTAAAGATGGATCTGTTTGTTTTGGTTCTGGTTTCCATAATTGGGCTTTATCAGTTCCTGCTATGGCTAAATTTAATATATCTTTTAAAGATGTTACTGAATATTGTCAAAATGAAAAGCAAAAAGAATTAGCTGAAAAAATACCTGTAAGTGTTGTATTTTTAAAAATGACTATTGATCATTTACCTAATCCTAAAGTATCTCAAAAATATAGAATACCTATTATTTGGGAAGGAGATTTAGAAAGTGAAGAAGCTAAAGCTATGCTTACTTGTTCAAAAGAAGAGAAAAACTCTGCTATGATGGTAACTGATGTTGTTTTAGATAAACATGCTGGTGACATTGCTTCAGGAAGAATGTATTCAGGTACTATTAAGAAAGGAATGGACCTTTATATTGCTGGTAAAGAAAAACCTATTAAAGTACAACAAGTTGGAATTTACTTAGGACCTGAAAGAATTATACTTGATGAAGTTAGTGCTGGTAATATTGCTTGTATTATTGGTATGAAAGAAATTTATGCTGGTCAAACAATATCTAACAATGATAAATTTCATGCTTTTGAAGATTTTATGTCTGATGCTGAACCTGTTATGACTGTTTCAGTAGAAGCTAAAAATAGTAAAGATCTTCCAAAATTAATTGAAGTAATACATAATATTACTAAAGAAGATCCAAACATTAGAGCTGAATTAAATCAAGAAACTGGTGAGCACTTAATTTCTGGTATGGGTGAACTTCATTTAGAAATTACTCAATATAAAATTGAAAAAGATAATAATATACCTATTACTGTTAGTCCTCCAATAGTTGTTTATTATGAAACTGTTCAAAAAGAATCTCCTACTATTGAAGGAAAAAGTCCAAATAAACATAATAAATTTAAAATTAGTGTTGAACCATTTGATAAAGAAACTTTAGCTAAAATTAAAGCTATTAAATTTGATGGTAAAATTAGACCTAATAAAGATTTAGAAATTATAGAAAAACTAAAGGATGCTGGTTTTAATAGAGATGAAGCAAAAAGTGTTTGGGCAATACATAATAATTGTGTTTTAATAAATAGAACTAAAGGTATACAAAATTTATTTGAAACTAAAGAATTAATTATTGAAGGTTTTACAGATGCTACTAATAGTGGACCAGTTGCAAAAGAAAAAGTTAATGGTTTATTAATTAATTTTGAAGATGCAACTCTTCACGAAGATGCAATACATAGAGGTCCAGCTCAAGTATTACCAGCAATAACTAGAGCAATATATGCTTGTATGTTATCTGCAGATTATACTTTATTTGAACCTATACAAAAATTATCTATTAGTGTTCCTCAAGATTATATGGGTGCTGTTTCAAAAGTATTATCTTCAAGAAGGTCACAAATTGAAAAAATGGATATTGAAGGAGATAGTAGTATAATTGTTGGTAAAATACCTGTTAAATCTCTTATTGGTTTAAGTCAAACTTTAAGAGGAGAAACACAAGGTAGAGCAATATGGACTGCTGAATATGCTGGTTATCAGAAATTACCTAAATCTTTACTCGCAATAACTGTTGCAGAGATAAGAGAAAGAAAAGGTATGGATCCTGAACCAAAACCTGCAACATATTTTATGGATTAATTACTAAAATTAATCCCAAAATCCTTTTTCTTTTTTTATTTTCAAAAAAACTATTTTTTTAAAATTTATCATAAGTATTTTTAATAACTTTGAATTTATATTTAATATAGTGGATATTAATTTATTAAATTTATATTAGGTGATTATTATTTTTAGTATTTATAATAAAAGTTCAGAATCAATGAAAGAAATTAAAGATAAATCTATAGATTTCATTTTTACTTCTCCACCATATAATTTAGAAACAAAATATGATGGATTTAAAGATAGTCTATCTTTTAAAGATTATAAAAAAATGTTATCTAAAATTATTTGTGAGTGTTCTAGAGTTATAAAAAATAATAGTTTATTTATAGTTGAAGTAGCAGATAGTGTTATTTTTAAAAATAAATATGTATTGCTTGCTGGTTTAATTCAATCTATTTGTCTTAAAAATTCATTTTTTTTAGCTGGTAGATATATAAATTTTATAAATACAAACCATAAAGTTGAAATTCCTGACCATAATATTAAAAAGGATTTTTCTAATAATGGTAATGCTCATTCTAATTGTCATCAAATACTAATTTTTTCAAAAACAAAATTTAAAATAAAATTAAAAGAAGAAATTATTTATTTTAACTATAAAGAATCAAAAGATCATAATTGTCCATTTCCAAAAGATACAGTTAATTTTGTTTTAGATAAATATTATCACAAAAATTTTAATGTTTTAGATCCATTTATGGGTGTAGCAATATTAGGTGAAGAAGTTATTAAAAGAAAAGGTGATTTTTATGGTTACGAAATTTCTAAAATTTATTATACAACTGCATTACAAAAATTAGAATCTATATTTATAAAAAATTAAAAAATAAACTTAAATGATTATTTTAATTTTAGAGTCTATATATTCATGTGTTTTTTATAAAATGTAGTTATTATTGGATGTTTCTTTTTGTAATATAAATCTGACGTAGTTAAAATCTAAATTTCTATATTTGTTGGACAGCTTCTAAATTAATTAGTTTTTTTATTTTTGTTAGTTAGCAACACCTTTAAATATGTTTCTGTAATCTATTTTTTTAGATGTTATTTATTTTCAGCATTGCTGATATATAATAAGGAGGTTGAAATGTTTTATGGTTACAAAAAAAAAAATTGTTAAAAGAAAAC
>CAYXWT010000015.1:0-14688 GCA_964468895.1 uncultured archaeon
TATTAATTAATAATTATAAAAAAAACTAATAAAAATTATATATTTCTAAAAGTCTATTATATTTTGCAGTACGTTCACTTCTTGCTGGTGCTCCAAATTTAACAGAATCACTCTTAAGACCAAATGCCAGATCAGCTATAAAATCATCTTCACTTTCTCCAGATCTATGTGAAACTTGAACTTTCCAATTTTCTTTTTTAGCAATATTAAAAGCTTTAAAAGTTTCACTTAAAGTCCCTATTTGGTTTACTTTTAATAATAATGAATTACATAGTTTTTGACTTATTGCTTTTTTAATAAGTACAGGGTTTGTAACTAAAAGATCATCTCCAATTATGTTTATTTTTTTATTAGCTAAATTATAAAAATATTTCCAAGCTAGTTTGTGATCTTCAGAAAATGGATCTTCTATAGAACTAATATTATAATTTTTAATTAAATCTAAATAATAATCTGATAATTCTTTATAATTAAATATCTTAGAATCTACTAAATATTTTTTACTTTCAGTATTATAAAAACTATTAGCAGCACAATCTAAACCAATTTTAATATTTTTAGAATATTTACATTTATCTATGGCTTCTTGAATAAAAGAAATTGCAATTTTTGGATCAGTAATATTTGGTACAAAACCGCCTTCATAACCAACATTTGTAGAACTAGAACCTAATTTCTTTTTAAGTATGTTTTTTAATGTTAGATAAACTTCACAACTTGCTTGCATTGTTAATTCAAAATCTTTAAATTTAGGAATTATTTGAAATTCTTGAAATGCTAAATTACTTCCAGCATGTTCACCACCATTAATAATATTTAATTGTGGTATAGGAAAAGTTAGTTTTCCAGCAGTATTATTTAAGTTAGCTATATATTCAAATAAAGGTAAATCTAATTCATCACTTGCAGCTCTACAACATGCTAAACTTACTGCTAGAATTGCATTAGCTCCAAGATGACTTTTATTATAAGTTCCATCTAGTTCAATTAAAATATCATCTATCCTTTCTTGATCTAAAACAAATTCACCTTTTAATTTTTTAGAAATAATTGTATTTATATTTTTAATAGCTTTTGAAACATCATTACCACAATATTTTTTGCTTTTATCTCTTAACTCTAAAGCTTCATTTTTTCCAGAACTAGTACCAGAAGGTACTATTGCAGAACTAATAGCATTATCTGTTTCTATAAAACATTTTATAGTTGGATAACCTCTAGAATCAAAAACTCTTATAGCTTTTATTTTTTTTATATTCAAAACAAACACCTCTAATTCAAATAAATTAATATTATTTAATAAAAATCAAACATTATGATTACTATTATTATTAACAGTTTTACTGTTTTTATAAGTATCTACTACTAAATTTTTGTATTTTTTTATTAGATAAAATATCTAAATCACCAACAACTCTTTTAAGTAGATAATTACTTGTAAAATTAAATAATTCAATATAATTAAATTTTATAGATCCACACAAATAAGGCTTAATATCTTTTAGGTTAGGTTCTATTATACTAAGATTAATAAATCTAGATATATCAATAGTTTTATTATTAAAACAAGCAACAGATTTTAATATAACAAAATCAATATTAGAATATTTACTAATATAATAACCATCTGTTAATAAATCAGAACCAATTAATAAAGCATCTTCTTTATTTTTTTTAAAAATTTCATTAAAATAAAATACTTTAAAATATTTATCTTTAAATTTAAAATTATCTTTAAACTCTTTTCTTTTAATATCTCTAGTAATATCATTTAAAGAATTTACATATTGTTCAGAAACACAAACCATATTTTCTTTACAAAAATATTTATCTAAATTAAATTGAGAAACTAGTTGTTTAGAATAATCTTCTCTAAATTCACTAATTAAATATAAATCTAAATTATTTGTTTTACAGAATTTGCTTAAATCATCAAAAAAAGAATGATAATTATTAATAGTATTATTTAAAATAAAAATATCATTTAAACTAAAATACAAATATTTTTTCATAAAATATCAAACATTTAAAAGTATATAATAAAATACATTTAAAAATACAAATAATATATATATCTATAGAAATAATATTATTTAAATCTATAGATTTTGTAAATACTAATATTTAAATAAAAAACAGGTGTTTTTAATGGGTAGAGAACTTGCAAGTGGGATTTTTTTAGGAATAGGAATAGGAACATACATACCATCATTGCCTGCACCAATAAGTGTAATTAACTCTTATTTTGGATTAATATTAATTATTATAGGTGTAATTCTTTTATTAAAAAGTAAATAACTAAAATTTATTTTTTTAAAGATTTTTCAACATCTTTAAATATATCATTTATTTCCTTAATATTAGGTTTCTTTTTAGGAAATATTTTAGAAAATAAGGATTTTGAAATTTCTTCTTTTTTTGGATTTTTAAAATTATAAATCTCACTTTCATTACTTAAAAATTTATCTGAATCTTTATTTTTTTGTATAATAGCACTTTTTATATTTAAATGATCTTGATCCAAAGATTTAGAATTTTTAAAATTAGAATTGGTTTTAGACTCTCCAATTAAACTATTTATAAAATTAGCAATTTTTGGAGTTTTAACTTTATTTTTAACACAAAATAAAACTTGATTTTGATTCATTTTGAAAATTACTTTTTCAGCAATATCTAGAGAATAATTTTCATCTAGAATTGCTTGTTTTAATTCATTTTTAGAATAATACTTTGTTTGAGGTAATAGCAAATCATATAAAAAATCTATTGTTTGATCAAATTTAGATTTAAATTTATTTTCAGAAACCACACTATCTGAAGAACTTGTGATTTTATAAGATTTAAGTTTAGCTTTATATTCTTTAAAATTAGAAAGAAATTTTATAATCTGTTCATATTCTTTAGCATAATTAAACTGAGCAAAAACATAATCTTCATAATCAATTTCTTTTTTATTATATAATTCATCTATTCTTTTTAAGTGATCTCTAACTTTAAGATATCTTTCAAAGCATTTAGAAGGGTCTTTTTTATATAGTGGAATTATAAATATATAAATTATAAATAAAAAATAGAAAAACGCAAAAACTAATATGAAATAGAACAAAGTATTACTAGTAAACAACTGAGAAAATAAATGGTAAGACTCTTGGTTTTCTAATAGTTTCTCTCCAAAATAAACGTCTAATATTATTGAAAAATTCATACTTAAAACTAAGTTAATTTTTTTAAAAATAAAAAAATAAAATTAAGAGTTATATTGTAATAAATACAATATTATCTCCTCTTAAAAATACTTCTCCATGTTTTGTTTTAGGTTTATTATTTTCTAACTCTTCAGCATCTTCTAAAACAACATTTAAATGCACATCAAAAGCTTTTAATTTACCTCTTATTTGGGTACTACCTTTTAATATTATTAAAACTTGTTTATTTATTGATCTATTAAGAGTATCAAAAGGTCTATTTAATTTTAGGTCTACCATATTTAATCATTATCTCCTTTTTTTAAAATTTATTATTTTTTAACAATTATTATATTATTTTGATTTTCTAGAAAATATTCTTGCTAAAAAAGCAAAAAATCCTCTTTTCTTTTTATTTTTATTTTTTGAAGTTATAGAGTCTTTACCAGTTATTTTTCTAGCGATAGCTCTAAATGATTCAGAAGAACTACCATTAGCATTATGTATTAATACAGGTTTTATTTTTTTAAGTAAAAAGGATTGTCTAATATCTTCAGCATAAGGTATTTTTCCATAACAAGGCAATTCTAACATTTTCATTATTTCTTTATCAGAAATTTCACCTTTTACATTACTAACTTTGTTTACAATTACACCCATTACTCTTTGATTTAATCTTTCTGCAACAATTTTTGCTTTAAAAGCATCAGCTACAGATGGAGCAGTAGGTTCAGTAACTAAAAGTATTTGAGATGATGCACTCATTGCTGCAAGTACATTTTTTTCAATACCAGCAGGTGAATCTATTAAAATATATTCAAATTTACTTCTAAGTTCATTTACAACTGTAATTAATCTTTCAGAGTCTACTCTTTGATAAGTAGATAATGAAAGTCCTGAAGGTATAATTTTTATGTTCTTTGGTCCATCATAAATTGCATCTGTAACAGATGAGGAACCTAATAAAATATCATGTAAAGTTATAGGAGGTGTTTTTAAACCAATTAACAAACTTAAATTTGCCATAGCTATATCTGCGTCTATTAATAAAACAGAACAATTTAGTTCTGATAAAGCGATACCTAAATTACCTGTGACAGTTGTTTTTCCAACCCCACCTTTTCCAGAAACAATTGCAATTACGTCACCCATAAACATCACTATTTAGTATGTAATATTATACAACACAACTTAAATAATTTTCTATATCTTTAATTATAACTAAAACTTCCATTTTAGTAAGTCTATCATTTGCTTTTAAAAAATATACTTTTTTATCTTTTTTAAAAATTATTTGCCAACCATTAGCTTCTATTAGAATTATACTTAATTCTTTAATTTCACTATTAATATAATTATACATTGCAGCACTTTTAAAACCTTCCTTTAAATTTCTATTAGTACTTGCAATTACAATTCCATCTAAATCTGTTATTATAATATCATTAACTAAGTGCTTTTCTCTTAGTTTTTTAAGAAAATCGGTTATATCTTTAGAATACAAATTTAATGGTTTATAGCACATCATATTTGATAAACCACTATCATAACTTTGATCTTCTATATTTAATAATTTATTTGAAATTTTAGTAATCATTTTTGTAAAACTTTTAAACATTTTGAACCACATTTTAAACAGATGATATAATTTCTAGACAAAAACTGCTTTTTAAAGATTAAGTAAATCATCTAATCCTCTTTCATCTAATAATTTCTTTTGAGAGTCTGGTTTTATTATTTGATCTTTTAAAATTAATTTTACTTTATTAAGATCATAATTTAAATTATTTAAGAAAAAATTCTTTTTTTTAGAATTTTTTTTATTAATAGTTTTTATAAATTTAATTTTTTCGTTAAACAGTAATATAAGTTTAATTTGATCTTCACTTAATTCATAAATATCTATAATTCCATCTTTAGAACCTAAACAATTTAAACAATAATCAAAAGCTTGAGATCCATATCTTTTAATATTATAAATATCAAATAAATAAATACAACCAATTATTTTACCTTTATCAAAAATAATATAACTTTCTTCAAAACCAAAAGGTGTGTCATTTGTAATAAATATTAATCCAGAAAAAAGATTTTTAGAAAAGTCTAAAATCAATTTACTTGGTTTGACTTTTTCAAGAAAAACATTTGTTAATATTGGTTTAGTAATTGGTAAATTCATATCTTTTTCTTTTTTCCATTAATTATTTAATAAAAACAACTTTATCAACTGTATTTTTAAGAGCAACAGCACTACCTTCATCAACTAAATAAACCATTGTGAATTTACCTTGCCTTTTTGCTTTTAAAATTGCTGGTAAATAATCTGAATCTCTAGTTATAAAAACAATAGTATCGATATCTTTATTATATGCTGCTTCTGTAGCTTCTACAGCCATACATACATCCACATCTCCAACAGTAATTATACTTTCAAAACCTAAATTAACTACTGCTTCTATTAATTTATCTGTAGCATATTGATCTAAAAATACTTTTGCGATTTTTAAATAACCTTCTTTTAACAAACGTTCTTTTATTTTAGATAAATCAATATTAAATTCTTTTCTTAAAATATTAGGACCATCAACAAAAACTGCAATATTATTTCTTCTAGATTTTTTTGGAAATTTACTTTTATCAAAAAATAAATTAGATAACTTAAACATATTCTCACCCTATTTAAATATAAACAAATATATCTTAATTTAAAAAGATATACCACACACACCACATTATAGTCTTATAGAACTACAACTTATATTTTAAGTTAATTTCTACAGCGAAATTATTAGTAAAATATTAATTAACATATATTAATTATAAACAAAACATATTTAAAAACATATTTATATATACTTTATATAACAGAAACTTAATTTTAGGTTATCTTTTAATAAAAAAACAATTTTTATAAAAATATTTAAACTAAAATTGATTTAGAATTAAATATAGGTGAATATATAATGGGTGATTACGGAATTAAATTTGCACAATTAGGACAACTTAAAGAAAAACAATTTATTGTAATTGATGATATTGTTTGTAGAATTGATACAATGCAAAAATCTAAACCTGGTAAACATGGATCTGCAAAAATGAGAGTTGTTGCAACAGATTTTTTTACAGGACAAAAAATGAATTTACTTAAACCAACTAGTACAAGTGTAGCAGTTCCAATAATAGAAAAAGGAAATGCACAAATAATAGCAGATTTAGGTGAGAAATACCAAGTAATGGATGTAATGACATATATAACATATGAAGTAGAAAAAGCAGAATTTAAAGGTCTAGAACCTGGTAGTGAAGTAGAATATATGAAAGCTGGTTCTCAAATAAAAATTATTAGAAAGAAATAAATTTCTTTCTTAAAAATCATATTTTTTTAAAATCATTTATTTTCTAATAAATCAATATTTATTTCAAAATTACTAACAGGTATAAAATAATTATTTTTTCTTAAAACATTAACACTTAATTCTCCAATATGGCCAACACTTTTATTATTAATAACTATTTGTGCACTTCTACCTTTTATATAAAAATCATATTGCTTTTGTTCTAATTTTAAATCCCAACCAAATAAATTACATAAAGAATATAAACTAGATGCAATTTTAGTGAAATTAATTTTAGGATTTGCAATCATAGCTGCTAAATGCATAATAGTTCTAGATTTAACATCTGTTTTATCATCTGCAACAACAACATAGTCACAACTAAATATTTTTTGTGGATAAACCATATGTTGATTATTTTTTAAAATTTTTAATAATTTAGGAGTTAACCAATTAATAATAACATCTAAAGTTTTATCTTTAGAATAACCTAATTCTAAATAATTTTCACCACTAATATTAAAATTATCAAATTGTTCTACTTTAGAGCTTAAAGATAAAGGCCTAACTTCTTGATATCCTAATTGAGCCATAGTATTAATAATATTATCTTGCAAAACAGAACTATCTAATAATTCTCCAATTGTAGAAATTTGAGGTAATCTAAGTTCTATATTTGAAAAACCATAAGCTCTTGCTAAATCGTCAGCAATATCAACATCATGTAAAACATCAGATCTAAAAGCAGGAACTAAAACTTCTAAATCTTTACCTTTTTTCTTACAAATATATAACATTTTATTTAATAATTTACAGGCATTATCTAAATCTATATTAGTTCCTAAAACTTTGTTTAAATAATCTAAAGAAACTATTTTTTTAGAATAATTAAGATTAGGCGTAATTAATTTTTCAGAACCATATTCAACTTCAACAGAATATATTTCTCCACCAAAGTCTGAAAACATAGTTACAATTATATTTAATATTTGTTTTAATTTTTCTAAATTAAAACCTGAACATTCTATAAAAACTTCTTTTGTAGAAACTTCAACTTGACCAGTTTTTTGAGAATTAATTATTGGTGGCATAGATAATATTTCATTATTAGAATCTATAAAATAAGGATACTTGTCAAATCCATTTAATAAAGAAGAGTATTCAATACCTGTAGGATGATTTCTTAATATTTCTAAACCTGTCATAACTTTAGTTTCTCCAAGAGGTATAAACTTTAGATCCTCACCTTTACTAGCTTTAAAATATATTGGAAAACTAATTTTATTGAGAGGATATATACCAATAGCTCCAACTTTTCTTTTTCTAGCTAATGTTAAATGTAGTTTTTCTTGAGCCCAAATTAATTGTTTTATTTTAGAGTCATTTAAATCTAAATTTTTTATAACTGCACACACAGTAAAAGGTCGAATATTCTTTACAGATTCATCTACTATTACTTTATAATTACTTTTTCTAATTTTATATTCTTTAGCTAATTCTAAACCTAAATAAGATTTAATAGCTCTACTAAATCCTTCTAAAGATAGCATATCTGGTCTATCAGCAGTGATATCAATCTTTAGATCATCACTTTCAAGATTATAAGAATCTATTTCTAAACCAAAATTAAATAAAACATCTTCAAGTTCTTCTAAACTAATATCTTGGTTTATTTTTTCTTTTAATTCACTAAAAGTAATATCTAATACAGCCATTTAAAACACATATTTATTTATCTAATTTTTTATTATGGATTTGATAATTTCTAAGCCAATCTAAATTACATTCATCACCATGTAATTCTTTAATATTTTTATTATAAATTAACATTGCAATTCTTTCACAACCAAAACCCCATGCAATAACACTTTGTTTAATACCATAAGGTCTTAGAGTTTCGGGTCTAAAAACTCCTGCATTTAATAATTCAACCCACTTATTAGTTTTTTCTAGATATGCAAAAGCTTCAACACTTGGTTCTGTATATGGGTTATAATTTGGTTTAAATTTGATTTTAGTAATACCTAGTTTACTTAAAAATTCTTTAATAAAGCCTAACAAATCTGCAAGTCCAAGATTTTCTCCAATCACAAAACCTTCTGCTTGATGAAATTCAGGTAAATGTGTAGCATCTATAGTTTCATTTCTAAAAACTTTATCTATACAAAAATACTTTTTATTAGTTTTATCTTTAAGATTATTAAAAGTTCTAAAAGTAGTAGCTGTAGTATGAGTTCTTAAAATTAACTTTTTAGCATCATCTCTATTCCAAATGTAATTGTATCCTTTTGAACCAGTATCAAAACCATTAGTATGTAATTCACCCACCATTTTCAGTAAATTTTCATTATTAGGTAAATCTCCAATTTTTGGTAAATAAAAAGTATCATGATCGTCTCTAGCAGGATGATCTTGAGAAATAAACATAGAATCCATATTCCAAAAACAAGTTTCTACATATGGTCCTTTCATTTCTTTAAAACCCATTTCTAAAAATAAATCCCTAATATCATATATAACCTTTCTAAAAGGATGAATTCTACCTAAAGTTTGAGGTTTAGGTAATTTTTCTACTTCAAAAGTTTTTAATTCTAAATCTTCGCTTTCTTTAGTTTTTAATAATTCTGGAGTTAGTTCTAAAACTTTTTCAGAATCAATTTCATAAAATTCAATATTTTTTAAAATATATTTTTTATGTATGATTTGTTTTTCAATAAGAAAGTTTTTTCTTTTTAATAATTTTTTAATATTAAAAATATTTTCAAAATTATTATTTTTAATTTCTTCTAAGACTTTTTTATCTTCTAAAATCAGATTGTTATAATTCTTATTAACACAAATATAACCATCTTTAATAGAAATTAGATTTTTTTTCTTACAAATACCAAATGCTAAAACAATTTCATTTTTATCTAAATCTGGAATTTCTACAGATTTAAGATCACTTATTTTTGTTTTTTTGTTTACAATACACTTACAAAAAATTTCTTCAATAAATCCAACATCTAAAGCTTTATTTGCATTAACGTCTAAATCATATTTATTTGTAAAATAAGATTCTTCAGAAATTAAAGAATATAATTTTAAAGTCTCTAAATATCTTCTAATTGAATCAATAGAATCTTTAGAAATATCTAATTCTTTTAAAATTTCTTCAAAAGATATTTCTTTTCTAGCTTTAATTAATTCATACAATTTAGATTCCAAGGAATTTAATTTTAAAGTCATAATAATCACAACACAACAAATTTAAAAAAAACTTGTTTTTTTAAAAATTATTTTTCAAAATATTCTGAATCAACAATTTCTTTTAAATTCTTACTAGTTTTTATTTTAGAATTTGATATCACAAATCCTTTTATTAATTTAGATATTGGCTTTTTAAATATTAAAAAAACAATTATAATAATTAATAATACTAAAATAACATATCCAAACACATCTAATAAATTTTCATTATTATATAAATCTAATATAACAAATGTTGGTTTAGGTGGCTTTTTTTCAATAGCAATTAATTTTAATTCATTTGATGAAATCCCAGTCCAACTTAAAACACTATTTTTAATTTCTGCATCAGGTAAAGTTTCTCCAAAAAATAAAGGGTCATAAAGTTTTACTCTTAAATATGAACCTTTTGGAATTGAATATAAATTATTGGTAACAAAATCTCTAAACAAATTCTCATTAAATTTCCAAAATATTTCATCTTCATAATCTAAATATTTAATTAAACACAAATCTTCAATAGAATATTCAATAATAACTGCTTTTTTAACTTCATCAAAAGTAATTTTCACATCTTTATAATCATTTATATAAACATGTGGTTCTAATTCTGAATCAATTTCTTTTAACTCAGGAATATTAATATTAATTTCTAGAATTTTTTCTTTAAAAGTTTCTAAATCACTTTCTGAATTAAAATCAAATTTCCAATTTTCTACAATTTTAGCATTATTTGGTGATAAAATATCAATTTTAACATCATATGAATTTACCTGTGATGCTGAAATTAAATTGGTATTGGAAATTAAAACTAAAATAAAAATTAAAAATATAAATAAATAACTTTTATTTTTTATATAACAATTCATAGTTTCTAAAACCTCAATTTATTAAATATGAAATTTATAATTTATTTTAAAAAATAATTTATAATTTAAATCTAAAATATATTATAATAGAAGTATTTTTAATATTATACAATTTAGTGGTTTTATTAAATTCTACATAGCATTATCAAAAAAGGTACTATTTAAATAAAATTCCATACCTAATTTAAATATGACAATAAAAATAAAATATATTGGTCACTCTTCTTTTATACTAAATTTGGATAATAAAAAAATATTAACAGACCCTTATTTTTCTTCAGAAAAAAAAGGCCCTTACGAAAGACTCATTCCTTGTAGTGTTGATGTTAAAAAAGTCCCTAAAATCGATACAATTTTAATAAGTCACGAACATTTTGATAGTTTTGATATAGAAAATACAAATTATCTTTCCAAAAAATACAATCCAAAAATAATTGCTCATCAAAGTGTTTTAAATAAAATTGATTGCGATCCTTTTAATAAAATTGCTATAGATGAATATGAAAATAAACTTATTAATAATATTAATTACACAGCATATCCTGCACATCATCCAACTTCCTTTTATCCTTTAAGTTTTAAAATACAACAAAATAAAAGTAACATTTATTTTGCAGGAGATACACGTATGACAAAAGAACAAGAACAAATGAAGGCCGACATTGTATTTTTGCCAATTGGTGGTCAAACAACAATGGATATAAGTTCTGCAGCAAGAGTTGCAAAAAAAATAAAACCTAAATATCTAATACCTATGGGTTATAATACATTTGAAAATATTAAACAAAATCCATTTATACTTAAAGAAAAATTAGATAAAACTAGATATAATATAAATACCATCATATTAAATCCAGGAAAATCTTTTACTATTAAATAAAATGATTACTTATAATCATTAATTTCTATTTGATCTAAATCTTTTGGAGCAAAAGATTTAGGAAATATTTTTTTACTTTCTTTTAAATGTCCAAGGTTATCTTTATATCTTGAAGAAATATGTATTAAATACAATTTTTTAGCTTTATATTTTTTTGCAAAATTAGAAACTTCACTTACATAAGGATGTTTTACAATTTTAGCTTTAGCTTTATGCTCTTTTAAAAATGTAGAATCATGTATTAACACATCTAGATTTTTTAAATTAGAATTTATTTTAGAAACATACTTACCATCTAATAAATAGGCAATAGAGCTACCTACTTTTTTATATTTAAAATCCATAACTTGATTAGGAGAAATGATTTTATTATTTAATTTGATATCATAGCCACTTTGTAATTTTGCAAATAATGGACCAACTGGAACTCCTAATTTTAAAGCTTTATTTTTATTAAATTTACCAATTTTATCTTTAATCTTAAAAATATAACCATATGTTAAAATACTATGATCTAATTTTAGTGAAGTTATACATATATTATCTAATTGATATTTAAAATTACTTTTTACTTCAAAAATATTAATTTTAAAATTAAAATCCAAATAAAGATCTTTTATTAATTTAATTAGTTTTGACTTATTACCAAATGGTAAGAATATATTTAAATCTTCATTTCTATTATATAAATTCATACTAGCTAATAAACCAAATAAACCATAATAATGATCTCCATGCATATGACTTATAAATATACATTTAATTTTAATTATACTTTCTTTAGATTTAAGAATCTGTTGTTGCACGTTTTCAGCACAATCAAATAAAAAATTATTTCCATTATAATTAATTAAAACAGAACTTAAATTTCGATCTTTAGTAGGAACACTACCTCCAGTTCCTAAAAAAATAATTTTAATTTTATTAGACATAAATAAATATTCAACAAATATATTTTTAATAGAGTTGTTTATTAATAGATATATAAATAATTATAATAAACTAATTTTTATATTAACTAAATTTGGGTGAACTTTTTAATGAATACAAAAGACAAAATTAAAGAATTAAATTATAAAGACACAAGTGAATTAAAAATTCCTAAAGATCTTATTAATCAAGTTGTGGGTCAAGAAGATGCAATTAAGTTTATAAAAAAAGTTGCTATTCAAAAAAGACATATAATGCTTGTTGGTGAACCTGGCACAGGAAAATCAATGATAGCTACAGCTTTAGCAAAAGTATTGCCTACATTTAAATTAACAGATTTAATAAGTTATCCAAATAAAAATGATATTCATAATCCAATAATAAGAGAAGTTCCTACTAAACAAGGAAAAAAAATTATAGAAGAAGCTAAAATAGATGCTGCAAAACAAATGGGTTCTAGTAGATTAATATCTTTTATATTACCTACAGCATGGATAATTTTAGCACTTGTATTTTGGCAAACAAAAATGATTTCTGACATTGTTTTTGGATCTATGCTTATTGTTTCTGGTTTTATCATGATTGCAACAGCTTTAAGTATGCAAATGATGCAAAAACAAAAAATTATAATTCCAAAAATGCTAATAGATAATTCTAAAAGAAAACAAGCACCATTTCAAGATGCAACTGGAGCTAGAGCAGGAGCATTACTAGGAGATGTATTACACGATCCATTACAATCTGGAGGCCTAGGAACACCCCCACACCTTAGGGTTATCCCAGGTATGATTCATAAAGCTCATAATGGTGTTCTTTTCATAGATGAAATTGCAACTTTATCTCCTAAATCACAACAAGAATTATTAACTATATTACAAGAAAAAAAATATAGTATTACTGGTCAAAGTGAAATGTCTTCTGGAGCAATGGTTAGAACAACACCAGCACCTTGTAATTTCATATTAATTGCAGCAGGAAACTATAAAGATTTAGAAAAAGTACATCCTGCAATTAGATCTAGAATTAGAGGTAGTGGTTATGAATGCTATATGAATGTTAATATGCCAGACACTACAGAAAATAGAAATAAATTAGTTCAATTTGTAGTTCAAGAAATTACAAAAGATAAAAAAATACCTCATTTCAAAAAAGAAGCTGTTGATGAAATTATATTTGAAGCTAGAAGAAGAAGTACAAGGAAAAATTCATTAACTTTAAAATTAAGAGAACTTGGAGGGTTAGTAAGAGCATCAGGTGATTTAGCTATCAATAATAGTCACAAATTAGTTACTAGAAAAGATGTAGTTGATGCTAAAATTAATTCTAAAACTCTTGAAGAACAAATGGTTTCTAAAATGATGAGTATTAAAAAAGATTATGATATTTATAAAACTACTGGAGCTAAAATTGGTAGAGTTAATGGACTTGCAGTTATTAATGAAAATGCAGGTTTATTGTTACCAATTGAATGTGAAATTACACCATCACAATCTAAATCTTCTGGAAGAATAATTGCTACAGGTCAATTAGGTAAAATTGCTAAAGAATCTATAGATAATGTTTCTGCAATTATTAAAAAATTAACTGGTAAAGAAATTAGTAATTATGATATACATATTCAATTTTTGCAAACTAATGGAGTTGAAGGAGATTCTGCTTCCGTTTCTATAGCAACAGCGGTCATTTCAGTTTTAGAAAATATACCTATAAAACAAAATCTTGCAATGACTGGTTCACTTTCTATAAGAGGAGACGTACTTCCTATTGGTGGAGTTAGTGCAAAAGTTACTGCTGCAGCAAGTGCAAACATAAAAGAAGCAATAATACCATTTTCAAATAAAGAAGATTTAGTATTATCTGATGAAACTAAAGATAAAATAAAAATCACAACAGTTAAAACAATTTGGGATGTAATAAAAGCAGCTTTTAAAGATTGTAAAAAGAAAGAGGAACTTCTAAAGAAAGTAAAGACAATAAAGTGATTTTTAAAAATCATTTTATATTAAAACAAACTTCATTTCTTTTATTTTTTGAGAAATTATATTTTGAATTGTTTTTTTAACTTTTGGTTCTAATATAATTTCATTTAATTCTAATTCAACAATCAATTTTTCAAAAAAACCAATATTTCTTACTAATTTATTATAAAGCACCTTATTATTAATTTTAGAAATACTTTTTTTAGGAATATTTTGTAATTTAATTTCATCTCTAATAAATGTCTATTAAGATATTTATCAAAACTTTTAATTTTCTGTTCA
>CAYXWT010000016.1:0-13179 GCA_964468895.1 uncultured archaeon
TTTTACTAACTGTGTTTTGTATTTGTCCTGGACTACTATTGTATTTATCTATAATTTGATCTTCAGAAGTCTCTTTAATCCAATCGTTAATTAATCTACTTAATTGTATTTTGTTTAAAAGATTTAAATCTTCATAATCAAAATTTATTTTGTCTTTAATATTGTCAAAAATATTAAATAATTCATCTTCATTATACTTTTTGTAATTAATATAAGGATATAGTTCAGTTGTATTACAAATAGTAAATATTCTTTCTAAATCTTTTATCTTATTAACATCTATTTTGCTTTTAATATTTAAATCTGTTATAATATTATTAGCAGAAATAGGATCTAAATATAATAGACATACTTTTTCTCCAAGCTTACTTATTTTTAATTTAGTTGTGTTTTTTATATTTTCTATAAAATTATATTCTATAAATTCTGTAATAATTTCTGTGATATTTTTTTGAATTTCTAAATTATTTCCAAAAGTAAAATAATAAAAAGTTCTAGAAATGTATTCTAATATTTCATCTATAGTTTCTAAATTATTTATTAAAATTATAGCTAACAAATGTGATCTAAGTAATTTAATTTTAGATAGTTGTGATTCTATATTTGTAGGTTTTGCTATAATGTATGAATTATAAATTAATGGAATATTTTGTTCTTTGGTTACATTTGCTATTGCTTGACCAGCAGTATCATATTTTGGTCTTCCTGCTCTTCCAGCCATTTGATGAAATTCATTAATAGGTATTGGATTCATACTTCCATTACTAAATCTATAAATGGAATTAATTACAACCCTATATGCAGGTAAATTAATACCAGCTGCAAGAGTTGGAGTTGCAAAAATTACTTTGATATTACCTTTTCTAAATTCTTCTTCAACTATGTTTCTTTGTTTTGAAATTAATCCAGCATGATGAAATGCAATTGAATTTTTTATACAATTATATAATAACATACATTGTTTTGTTGGTTGTTCAAGACAACTAGATGCTTCTTTTGCAATTTTTATAAGTTCTTCTGAATTACTAAAATCTTTAGTAATTGCTGAATATTTTGAAGAAAAAGACATTGTATTTTTTCTGGAATTACAGAAAATAATTATTTGTTTATTATTTTTTAAAGTATTATATATTATATTACTTAGCCCATTATCTTTTATTTTATTAGTAATATTATTTTCTTCTAACTCTTGAATGTTGTTTTCTAAGTATAATTTTTTATTATTTAATATACATACTTCTAAAGGTACTGGTCTATAATCACTTGTAATTAATTTTGCATCAAGCCAATTACTAAGTTCATCTGAATTTCCAATAGTAGCTGAAAGTCCTAAAAAACAAATATTTGTATATAAGTTTCTAATTTGTGTAATTAGTATTTCTAAAGTTGATCCTCTATCAGATCCTAGTTCGTGTATTTCATCAATAGTGATTAGTCCAATTTCATTTATCCATCTGGGATTATGCCTAATTATAGAGTCAAACTTTTCATAAGTTAGAAATAAAATATTATAATCTTTTAAATTTTTTGATGATGCATCCAAATCACCAGTAGAAATACCAATTTTCAAATCATATTTTTTTGCAAACTTTTTTTTAGTTTCTTTATAATGTTCACTAGTAAGTGCTTTAAGTGGAGATATATATATAACTTTTTTTTTTTTATTTAAAACATAATCTAATAAGTACATTTCAAATATTGTTGTTTTTCCTGAAGCTGTTGGAGAACAAACAATTATATTTTCACTTAAAGTTAAATACTTTGAAGCTAGTTCTTGTGGAGGGTTTAATGATTTATAATTATTAATTTCAAGTACTTCTTTTAGAATTTCTTTTTTATTCATTAATATAATTATATAACAAATATATTTAATACCTTAATTATTATTTTTGAAATCAAATTATATAGATATAATTAAATATACGTTTAATTTAATATTAATATGACTTTATATATTTAATTATCTATAAATTGTATATAATATTTTAGTTATTATAAATTTAAATGAAGGTGATTTTTATAAAAACCAAATTTACTTTAATGATGTTTGTTTTAGTATTTTCATGTTTATTTGCAAATAGTATTTTTGCAGATGATGTAGGTATTATAGATATTATTACATATGATACTATAGAAATGTATAGCAATTTTGATGTAAATGTAGTTGTAGTTAACAATTCAGGTGCTAATAAAGATGTTAATTTAAATGTAGACATATTATCTCCAACAGGTTTTGGTGTTGGTAATGCGAAAAAAGATGAAATCATTTTTGCAAATTCTACTCAATTAGTTACAGTTCCATTTATTTGGGATGCTAATATAGATACTAATGCATCTATTAATAGTCATATTATTAATGTTGAGCTTGGTAATGATTATATTGAAGGGTCTATTAAGAATAATTTTTTAAGAAAGTATTTTATAATTATAGGAAAGGAAAAAAAGATTCCTGTGCCAGATTTTCCTCTAATTCTTTCTATATTATTAGTATTTACAATAGTTTTAATATATTCAAAACCAGAAAATAAACCTAAAATCAAAAAATAAAATTTAATAAAAAAATATAAAAAAATGGTGTCATATATGGATTCAAAAATAATAAAAATTTTACAAAAATCAGGTACTATAAATAATAAAACTCATAAATTTGCAAAAAAATTTATAAAACCAGATCTTTCAATTTATGAGATTGGAACTAAAATTGATGATTATATAATAGAACAAGGTGGCTTTCCTGCTTGGCCTGTTAATCTATCTGTTAATAATCAAGCTGCTCATAATAGTTATGGTAAAGATAATGATTATAAATTAGATGAAAATGATGTTTTAAAAGTAGATATTGGAGTTTCTATTGATGGTTATATTACAGATGCTTCTCAAACAATTATTTTTAATAAAAATCATGAAAAATTAAGAGAATGTACTTTTAAAGCTTTAGAATCTTCTAAAAAATATCTTGAAGAAAATTATAAAACTGCTAAAATTTCAAAAATTGGAGAAATTATAGAAGAAAAAATAAAATCTTATGGCTATAAACCAATTTCTAATCTTACAGGTCATTATATAGATAGATATAAAACACATGATTTTCCTTCAATTCCAAATGTTTTATCTGATTTAGATTATAAATTTAGTGAGTTTGATAAAGCTTTTGCAATTGAACCTTTTGCTTCAGATGGAAATGGATTTGTAAGTGAAGGTGAAAAGATATATATTTTTGAATTTGTTGAAGATAGAGCTATTAGAAATCAAGGTGCAAGACAAATTTTAGAAGAAATTAAAAAATTTAAGGGTATGCCATTTTCTGAGTCTTGGGTTGGAAAAGATTTAAGTGAATTTAATAGAAAAATTGCACTTAGAGAGTTACTAAGATCTGAAATAATTTCTGGATATCCAGTATTATTAGATAAGAAAGGATGTTTTGTTTCTCAATGGGAAGATACTTTCATAATTGATTTAAAAGAAGGTTTATTAGATTTAGTGAATATAAATGAATTATTCTAGATTGTTTAGTTTAAAAAATATTTTAAAGATATTTTTAATATCTTTAAGTCTTATATTTTGGGTTTATTTTTATATTAACTCAAACATAAGTTTAGATATACTTATAATATTTGACTTACCATCTATTATGAATACTTTTTTTACTACTAACTTTTTGATATTTTTAATATTATTTCCAATTACAACTTCATTAATAATTTCATTTTCATATAAAGGAGAAAATAAAACTAACATTTTGATAACAGGTATTGGAATAATATTAGGATCTTTGATAAGCTTACTTCTTTTTGGATTTGATTTTAATTTTGTAATATTTTTAGTTTTATATTTAATAATACATATTGTAATAAATACATTTACAAAAACTAAATTTGAAAGTGAAGCTAAAAGTAGTGTTTTAGATACTGCAAATTATTCTTGTTCAAAAATATCTTTATTTTTGACAATTATTTTATTTATAATATTATTTATAAGTTTACTTCCAAATCAACAACAAAAAGCAGTAAATTTAGAAGTTGGTATTGTGAATCTTTTTGTTGGAGATGATTTAAGTAATTGGTTAGGTACTTCTTATAGTATAAGTAAAAGTTGTACTAAGCAAAATCTTGAACAAATAATGGGGCAACCACAATATAAAGCTCTAGAAGAAAAAACAGATGTTGAAAGTATTAATTTTACAAATTATTTAGATTCTACTTATGATTCTATAGATGATGAATCTTCATTTGATTTAGCAAACCTGAACACTTTAGAAGTTAAAGAAAACGTTTTGAATACCATTAGAACTATTCCTATGATGGTTATTGTAGAAAAGTATTTTGCAATAGTTTTTTCTTTTGTAGTTGTTTCTTTTGCTTATTTATATTTTGGATTAGCTTTTGGTATATTAGGTGTGATATTTGTGATTATATTTAGAAAGTTATTAGATTCTAAACATAATAATTCTAAAGATAATGATAATAAAGTTTTAAAAAACATGTTAGACAAAGATATTAATACAAATCTGTTAAAGACTGATAATACTAAAGAAGAATCTACTATTGAAGAAAAAATCTCTGAAGATAAGATATCTCAAGAGAAGCAATCTGATACTAAAGATGATGATCTTCCTAAAGAAAAAGATGTAGATGACTTTAAATTTAATTAAATATAAAAATATAAGGCAATTATTATGATTTTAAAAAATAAAAAATTATTATTATTATTTGGGAGTGTTATTTTCTGTTTTATATTAATTAATAATATTTTTGCAATATCTATTTTAGATACAAAAGATATTTCTAAAGATTATTTTTTTAATGATGAATATATAGATAATAATACCAAAATAGTTTCTTGTGAAAACGAAACTTATTTTGTAGTTCCTGCATTAAACTCAAATGGTTCTGTTACTTTTTTTGTACCTATTAATAATAGTAGTGGACAAATTTATTCTGAAGATGATGATGTGTTAAAATCTTTATTTAAAACAACTTATTTTTTAAAAAAAATAACTACTTCTAATAGTAATAATTATTTATCTTTACAATTAGTTGATAAAATAAACCAATTAATATTAATATTAAATTCCAAAAATTCACAACTTCAAGGTATTATTAATAATGATTATTCTTTAGAAATTACTAATACTTGTAAATCATCACAATCAGAGTTAAATAATTTATTAGAAAATTTAGAGACTTTAAAAGTAAATTTAGAAAATGCTTATAGAAAACAAGAAGAATTTACAAATAATTCTGATTGTTTAAAGACTGATAAATTAATACTTATTTTTAAAAATGCTTTTGAAGGTTATTCTGATATAACTGAATTTGCATTAAATTTTCAAAATTCCACAAATTTAATTACTGAAAAAGTAGTTGCAAATAATGAACTAGATCAAATTACTAAAAATATGATTATTAATTATGCTTCTTCACCTTTAAGTTTAAGTTCAGAAATATCAACTATATATGATAGTTTATCTAAAACAAATTCTTTTTATAACCCTATTGTTAATTCTTTATTAAAAACTGGAGATAACAATCCAATTAATTTACAAGTACATAATTTTTTAGCAAGGTCTGATTTAGTGAAAGTTAATGCAATACTCTATGGTTTTGATGCTGAATTAAATGGTTCTGTAGATGAGGTTTCGAAATATGTACTCAGTAGTGAATTAAACGAGCTATGGGTTGACCAAGAATCAGTAAAACGTGTCAAGACATCTTATTTAGAGGTTACTAAATTGTATGAGGATAAAGATTATTCTTTAATAATTAATAAAGTAAATTATTTAAAATTACAATTAAAGAAAGTTATTAAAAGTGGTTCAGAAATAAAAGAAAGTGAAAATAATTTTGATTTTGAAACAAAGCATTATTTAATAACTGGAATTGCGATTGTTCTTATTCTATTATTGATTTATCTTATAAATAAAAACAAAAAGAAAAAAAGATATACTAAAGTAGTAAATAATAATAAAAAAGATCCTTTTAATTAAAGCTCATATTCATTAAGTATTTTTTCATCAATTTTATATTTATTTAATGCAAGCTTAAATTCTATATAGTCTTTAGGAGGATTTTTAGTTAATTTTTCAATAAATTTAGTTCTAGAATTAATAATTTCTAAAAGATCATTTAATTTAATGTTGTGTTCTCTAGAAATATCTTTTAATATTTCACTTTTGTATGTTATAGGTAAATCATTAGTAAATAACCCATCATTATTTTTCTTTTTAGAATCAGATATATAATCATATACTGCATTATATTCTATTTTGTTTTCTTTAACATTAAATCCTCTAACTTCATCAATTTCTTTAATAGCTCTTTTAGTTTCTGAGCTACCACTAAAACCAGTAATAATGACTATATCCATACTTGTTAACAAAGATGGTTCTAATGATATTGGTGGAGTTATTAATCTATTTACAAGATCATTTATACTTTTAGAGTGAACTGTAGATATACAACAGTGACCTGAAGCCATACCTTGGAACATAAGTGCCATTTCTTCTCCTCTAACTTCTCCAATAACTAAATAATCTGGTCTTTGTCTAAATGATTCTTTTAACAGATCTTCCATAGTTACTTCACCGTATTTTTTACCTCTAGCATCAGGAGGCCCAAAACCAGGTCTTGAAATTTGTGGAATCCAATTATCCATTAATAAATTAATTTCTCTTGTATCTTCAATAGAAACAACTCTTTGTCCTTGTGGTATAAATGAAGTTATAACATTTAAAAGAGTTGTTTTACCAGCAGCTGTTGGACCAACAATAATTGCAGTTTTTTTAAATTCAATAGCTGTCCAAAGATAAGCTGTAATTGTTGGGTTTAAAGTATTACTATTATTAAGATCAATAGCAGTTAATGGTTTTGAAGGAAATTTTCTAATAGTAAAAGTAGGTCCTCTAGTTGAAACATTTGTTGTTAGAGTTGCATTTACACGAGATCCATCCGGTAATATAGAATCTAATAACGGAGAAGCATAAGATACATAACTTTTACATAGATGAGCCATTTTAATTACAAATTCTTGTAATTTTTTTTCATCATTCATTACAATATTAGTGACAAGATGGCCATATTTTCTATGAACTATAAATACCGGTATACCAGTACCATCTCCTTCAATATCTTCAATAAGAGGATCATGCATTAGAGGTTCTATTTCGTCTAATCCTTTAATTTGTCTTGCTATATAATAAATGATTTTCTTTTTTTGTTCAGAATCTAATTTTAATTTCTTTTTTGCAAATATTCTATCTACTTGTTTAAATAATGAGGCATCATCTTTAATATCTATTAATGAAATTTTATCAATTAATTCGTTTTTAACATCTTCTAGTATTTTCTTTTCAGAAGTATTTAATTCAGGTTCAACAACAACATATTCTTTTCTTCCATTTTTAGTTTCAACAAAAGCATATGCAAAACCAGGTATTAGAGCTTGATAATTTTCTGGTTTTAGTTCATTAGGCATTTCAAATTTAGGCCCAGTATAATTAATAATATCTTCTTCATTTGTTTTATTTATTACAGGTTTTTTGTTTTTAGAAAATAATGTTTTTATAAATTTATTTAATTTAATAAATATACTTTCTTTTTTGATAGTTTGTTTTTTAGTTAATATTTTGGGTTGTATTAGAGGTATCTCTTTATGTATTTCTTTAATTTCTTTTATTGGTATTTCTTTTACAATTTTCTTTTTTTTAAAAATATTATTTAAAATAGATCTATTTCTTAAGGTAAATTTTGTATTATATGGTATTTCCATATTTCTACATAATTCTAATAAGCAATTATTAAATTCAATTAATTTTTTTAAAACATCTTTGTCTTTGTTTTTGGATGTTTCTAGTATTTGCTTGTCTTTTAATTCTTTAATTAATTGAGAAGAAGATATTTTACTTTCAATTAATTTATTAATTAATTCTTGCTCATTTGAAGATCTACTATCTTCTATTTTAGAAATAGTATGCGCTAGGTCTACTAACTTTTTTGTATCTTTTGAGTTTGGAATTTTCATGTGACATCTCAAATCTTTATTAAATTATAAAATTAAGAAGATTATTTGGTTTCTTCTTTTTTTGTTTCCTCAGAATTTATTTCTGGTAACCCTTCAGCTTCTGTTTTTTTATTATAAATTACTTTAAGTTCATTTAATTTATCACTTATAGAATTTACTATGCTTGCAATTTCATCCCAAGTTTTCTTTTTACCATTTATGTTTTCTTCTTCTTTTTTCTTATTAGCTTCTAACATGGTTGCATAAGAAAACTTAGTGATTTCATCATCATCTAATTTAACTTTAATTTTTTTAAGTTCGTTTTCTAAATTATCTCTTTCTTCTTCAGCCATATTCAATAACTCTAATTTTGAAACAATTATGTTACAATTTTTTTCAATATTTTTTAAAATTTCTTTATTATTTGCCATAAAAATTACCTCATATTTTTATTAATTATTTGATTATTATAATTATAAGTTTCTATATAATATATATCTTTGTTAATATATGTACAATTACATAAATATATAGGCATTTTGTTTATAAAGTTATCTATTTTTATTGTTGAATTATTACTTATAGTTCTGTTAAAATCATTATCTATGAATAAATTACAATCTTTATCCAAATAATTACTTATAATCATACTATTATCTTTATTTTGGACTATATTACACATTTTTGTATTATAGTTATGTGATTTAATAAAATTTACAAAACTATTATTAAAATTATCCATATTTTGAATATTTAAATTTGGATTTTCATTTAAAATTAAGAATTCTGTAATATAATTTTCATTTAAATTTTGAGCAAGTTTAGAATTATCAGGAATTGTTCTTATATTAATTATTAATAAACTTATTAATGATATTATAATTAAGGTTGTTATAATAAACATAAATGCTTTTTTAGATTTCAATATTTATTCCACCCAAAATATTATACTTAATGTTTTATTACTATCTGCAAAGTAATAGTCTATTGCCTTTTTATTAATTGTATTTAATTCTTGTTTAATAATACAATTATCATCTATATAATCACAAATCTTAATAGTAAATGAGCTATTAATTAATGTATAAAGATTATTATAAATTATTGTTGTGTTTCCATCTTCAATTAATTCTCTGAACTCAGTGTCTTGAGATTTTAATTTTAGTAAATCTTTAACAGTATTATTAATTTCTAAAGATTTATCTGGTTTTTCATAAATATCCACAACTATAAATAAAAATGAAAATAAAATTATTATTGCAATTACTAATTCTAATGATTTGGTCATAATTTGCCTTTAATATTTATTTTTAATTAAACATACCCGATACTAAATTTTCAATAATTAGATAGTATTTTTCAGCATCATCTTCTTCAGCAAGCATTTCTGGAGGTATTGCATAATATGCAACTTTATTAGAATGACTTGTAACTATTAATGGAAAAATATCACCGTAATTTTTAGAATCATTATCAATTAAATTAGATCCAAAATCAACTTTTAGTGGAGTTGGGTTTGGTTCTATTAATTTAACTATTGTATAATCATCATATATTAATAAATTTTGTTTGAGACCTCTAGTTAAAGGATTATCACTAGAGGCTACTAATTTACCTGTTCTTATATCTGATGAACAAGTTTTCAAATCACAAAAATTAGAAACATATTTAACTCCTAAATAAGTATCAAATCTAATCCAATTATTTTGATCATCAACTCTTTGCCATCCAGTATATTTTTTAGTAATTGGATTTTCAAAATATTTATCTTCAGGTGCTTTTTCTAAACCACTATCTCCAATCCAAATTAATCTGCCACCTTGTGTAACATAATTCATAAGTGTAATTATAGTGTTTGTAGATATTTGTCTTGCATGATCTACTATTACTAAACTAACACCACTTAATTGGTCAGAACTAAAATAATTAATATTTCCAAGATTGGCGTGATATCCTGCAATTTCTTTATTTGCTAGTAATTCTCTTAATCTTTCAGGGTTACCCATGCCTGTTCCTTCAGCAGGATTAGATAATATTAATATACTAGGTTGTTGTTTTCCACTTATTATTGTTTGTACACCCCAATATACTTTACACCATCCTTGTATTTTACCACATCTAATACTCCCAGACCAAGTAAACATAAATAGTGCTGCTATTAGAATTACTGCTAGTAAAATAATTCTTCCAATCCAAACTTTATTATTTTTTTCAGGCATATTTTATTCATTTTTAATTTAATTTCTTTAGAATCTATTTATATCTAATATAAAAATATTTTATATTCTTTTTGGTTTTATAAATATATACATTATAATATTATTTATAGTTATTTATATTTAAAAAAGAGGTTATTATTTATGAAAATGAAAAAATCTAAAAATTCTGGTAATGGACCAAGTTCTGCTTTAGGAATTATGAAATTTAAAGAAACAGTAGATTCTCCACAAATGTCTCCAGAAACTGTTGTTATATTTGTAGTAGTAGTTATTATTATTGTAATTATTGTTAAATCAGCTTTTGGTTTATAATTTTAAAAAACAAATTATTAGTATGGTTTAATTATAATTTTTACTATTTCTTTTTCTAAATTACAATTTATAAAATTAGAATATCTTTCAATTATTTCTTTTGAACCTTCTCTATTTGTACCATATTCTAAATTAGTTCCTTTATTTATAATATTTAGATAATAGCTATTTTCTAAACTAAAATTATCTAAATCATCTTGAAATATATTTTTAGAAAAATATTTTGTAAATTTAATATTTTGATAATCAAATAAATTATCTAAATTATTAATTTCATTTTTTATTCTTAAAGTAACATTACTTTCACAATTGTTTATTAATAAATGATCAGAACTATATGTGAAAACACATGAATTTAAATCATTTGTATTTCTTTCAAAAACATTTATACTTATAATAGAATTATAATCAAAGTTTTCTTCTAAATCTATTATTTGTAATTTTTCATTTTTATTATTAATATTTAATTCATCACCAGAAATAGAAATTTGAAAATCATTTAAATCAAAACTTTCATTATTAGTAATATCAATTTTATAAATTCCATTATTTAAATTAGTAACAACAATACTTGGTTCGTTAGCAGTATATTTTCTAACAAACACATGATCTACAACAAGTGTATCTGGATTGCCGTAACCATCAGTAGAAAAATAAACTGGCAAAGTATCTGGATAAATATAATCAGAATCATCAAGTGTGTATTCTAAAATACCACTTTTATAATATGTAATTAAATCAGCAGATATTTTTTTAATTTCATAAACATTATAATCTCTAGGATCATGAGTTACTTCAGAAGTATAATCTGAATTTTCATCATTTGCCCAAGACACAGATGATGTTTGATCATCAGCTCTACCGTACCAACTAGTTCCATTAGTTAAAACATCTCCATGTGGGAATGGTTTAAATGGATCATCAGCAAAACCAATTAAAGTTGAATGTCTATTAGAAGTTATTTTAGATCTTGCATGTAGTATATTTTCTATATCCATATAATTAAAATTAGAATTAATTCCTATGAAATTATCAGCAGATGCAGAAGTATTAGAAATAGTTAATTCTCCATTACTTGTAGTTATTGTTCCATAAGTTTCTCCATAACTATCCCATTTATCAGTATTTAATGTGTCTTCATCAAAATCATCAAAAAATTCAAATATTTTATCTCCATTGGAATCAAAACAACTATTTTTAGAAATATAAATCGTTTTAGTAGAACTAGCTTCTAAATTTAATTTTAACCAAATATTAAAGTCATCATTATTATCTTCTATATAATATTGAATACTATTTAAATCTAAATTAGAAAAATTAAAATCTATTTCTTCATCGCTATCAATATTTACCCAAAATTCTTTTGTATTTGGAAATAATATTAATTTATTATCTTCAAAAGAATTAGTAATGATTTTTATATTTTTATTATTATCTTCTAAACTAATATTATTTTCTAAATTAAAATCAAAACTTCCAGCAATATTATTATATTTATTATTAACAATATTTGTTGTAACTATATTATCATCAATTTCAAAATTAAAATTATTTGATTGTATTAGATTATTATCAATATCTATTACTAAATCATTAATTTTATAAATTTTAAAATCATCAATATAAGTAAGATCATCAATAGTTTCAAATATGATTTTACCATCATTTATATTATAATCTAAATCACCTTCAACTTTTATACCATCAATAATTGCAAAAGCTGAATTACTAGAATTAGAGCCAAAATAAACTTTTCTCCATTCTGTATTCTTATATGAATAATTAGAATCTAGTAAAGTACAACTTATACTAGTACAATTAAATAATTTTTGATTACTACCAGTGATTTCTAATTTTAAATAATTAGAATCATCATCAACATAATTAAAATAAATATTTAAATTAAAGCAATTAATATTAATAGTACTATTAAAATCATAAAAACTATTAATAGTAGATATATTTGTATCAACAGCAAGTTCTAAAGCTTCATAAGTAATAATAGGATTAGTACCATCTTTAACTTCAAAACTTTCTAAATAATTATTATCATTAAAACTTTCAGAAAATATTGGTATTCCAATATTATTTATATTTTTATCTATATTGTAGAAATTTGTTTCTTCTTTTAAAACACCATAAACTAAATTATTTTCTATAAAACTAAAAGAATCAGAAAGTCCATAATTATTATCATAAGAATCTAATATTAATAAATATGGTACAACTTCACTATTATTTGTATCAGTATTTATTATATCATAAACTTTTGTATTTGTATTTATATTATTATAAATACTATTTGCTATGAATATGTCTTCACTATTATCACTAATAGGAAGATTTTCAGGAATGTAACTTAAAACAGTAACTATTATCATCAAAAAAACTATTGATGAAATAATCCAATCTATATATTGCATAATAATCCTAATACTATATTAAACATATTAAATATAAAGGTAAATAACAAAAATTATTTTCTAATTGTATTATTGTGTCATCTACCAATATTAATCCATGTTTATATTTTAACAATTGTGTTTTATTTTTATTTGAGCCACCAATTTCAATATCATTGGTTTTGTTTTTTTATATTTATTTTATAATCTAGTGTTTTTTTTGTATTCTTTTATATAATTTATATCTA
>CAYXWT010000016.1:13279-14624 GCA_964468895.1 uncultured archaeon
TATTTATTTTATAATCTAGTGTTTTTTTTGTATTCTTTTATATAATTTATATCTATATTATTATAAACCATATGTGTTACAAATGCACCTTCTCTTAATGTACCAACATTTGTTTGTTCATAAATCTCTTTTAGTAATCCATATCTAATAGCTATACTAGAAAATAAAATTTTAGGTTCTTTTTTTATAGTTTAAAATATTTATCTAAAATATCTTTTAACAGATATATTATATATAGTTATATTTTTAGTTGTTGTGTACTGTAGTAAACAAAACAGATTTACCTTTTTTTCTATATTACAGTTTGAAAATTATTTTTTTAAGTAAAATATAAATTATAGTGTTTTAAGTATAGGTCTTGTTTAGTTTGTTATATTTTTATTAGGACAGTTATTTATTTTTAGTGTGTGTATACTTTAATAGTTTAAGTATACCTTTTAAATGTTTTGTTATTATAAATATATTATGGATTGTATTTTAGATACTTGTTCTATAATATATCTTTCTAAAATTAAAGATTTAGACATTATATTTCTTTTATTTGATAACTTACTAATTACTAACTATATATTAGACGAACTTTTATATTCTAATAAACCTAGATCTGAATATAAGTATCTTTATAGTTTTTTATCTAAATTTAGTTCAAATATTGAAATGATAGATATTGAATCTAATGATGAATTTAAATCTATAAACAAATTTATAGGTGGGAAGGGAGAATCAAGTATTTTTAAAACTTGTAAATTAAATAAGAACTTAATTTCTGTAACTTCCGATAAGAAAGCACATCATAAATTTGTAAAAAATAATGTTTTAGTTCTAAAAACTTATGAAATATATAAACTATTATATTTTAAAAAAATGATATCAAAGAAAAAGTTTATTAAAAAAATGAATTTATTAAAAAGTATTGGTGGTATTTCTGAAAAAGAATGTGGTCAAGAAATAGAATTATTAAATAAAATTTAATTATGAGGTGTATATTATGAAAATGGGTGTTGTTACTACAAGGTTACCAAATACTAAAATAAAATTATTAGAAGCTATTGCTAAAAAAGAATTTTGTGATAAATCTACAATTTTAAGAAAACTTGCTTTAAAATCATTGAATGATTATTTATATGAAAATTATATTTCAAAATACAAAAAAGGAGATATAACTATTTATGAACTTGCAAAGACTTTAGATTTGGATTTATGGACAATTACAGATTATTTAAAAGAAAACAATATTGAACAAGACATTACTTATGAAGAAATCAGAGAAAATCAAAAAAACTTTGCTAAATTATGTGATAGTTTTAAAAAAATAAAATATAGTTCTAAAAGCAAAAACAAAGAT
>CAYXWT010000017.1:0-2412 GCA_964468895.1 uncultured archaeon
CTTTTCCAACATCATAATCTTCTCTTCCATGTCCAGGCGCACAATGTACTAATCCACTACCATCTTCTAAATGTACATATCTTGGAGATAAAATTATTTTGTAAGCTCTTTGCTTATAATCATCAGAGATATCTAACCATTCACCAAGTATAGGTTTATACTTTTTTCCATTTAATTCTTTACCAGAATATTTTTGTCCTAATTCATAATCGTCAAAATTAAATTCAACAACTAATTTTTCTACAAGTTTTTCTGCAACAACATATTTTTTATTATCTTTTTTATTTATAATTTCTATATAAGTATAAGATGGATTTACCATTATAGCCATATTTGCTGGAAGAGTCCAAGGCGTAGTAGTCCAAACAACATAATATTTATTATTATCCTCTTGGCTTTGCATACAAACAAAAACAGATGTATCTGTTAAATCTTGATGTTCAATTTCATTAAAAGAAACTGCAGTTTCACAAGTAGGACATACATGAACAGGATATTTACCATGATATAATAAACCTTTATCAGCTGCTTTTTTAAAAACCCACCAACCTGTTTTTAAAAAATTATCATCTAAAGTTCTATAAGGATTTTCCCAATCCATCCATTGTCCTAAATCATAAATGTCTTTAGACATTTCTGAAATATGTTCGGTAGCTGTTTTTCTACATTCTTCTACAAACTTTTGTATACCAAATTCATCAATATCTTTTTTTGATTTTAAATTAAATTTTTTTTGAACTTTCATTTCTATTGGCACACCATGAGTATCAAAACCAGGTGTATCTAAAACATTATAACCAGTCATTCTTTTATATCTGATCACAAAATCTTTAAGTATTCTATTCATAGCAGTACCTAGATGAATAGAACCAGAAGCATAAGGAGGTCCATCAATAAAATAATAACTTTTAGAACCTTTCTTTTCTCTTACTTTTTTTGGAATCTTATTATCTTCCCAATACTTTTGCATATCTAAATCTGTTTTTGAACAAAATAGTTCTTTGTTTGTAGTCATAAATCATTACCTCTTAAAATTAAAATAATAAATATAATTTGAAATACCTAAAAATAGGTTTTAACTATATATAATATAAAAACAAAATGTCTATAAATATATAATATTTTAGATTTACAAAAAAAAAGAAAAAAACACTATTTTATACTTTCTTTAATAGTATCTAATTTTGAATTATCTTGCTCTAAGATTTTAGATTCTGATTTAAAATCTTCTTTTTTTGAATCTTTAGGTTTACGCTCACTTAAATAAAAACCAACAGTAGTAGTTAAATTAGTTAAAACAATAACTAAAAAAGCAATTGGTAAAATAGTAATTGTATAAACATTATTAATTCCTGAAGTTAATGGATAAGTTGCAAGAACTGCAGCTGCTAAACCTCTAGCATGCAAAGCAATAATTTTACTTTGATCTTTCTTTAAACTTGCAGATTTTGAAAACATAATTTTTGCAACAATTATTCTAGAAATTATTGAAATTATAAGTATTGCAACAACTATTAATATAGTTTTTAAATTCAAATTACCAAGTTCTACAATTAAACCTAAATAAACAAAAAAGAAAGTTTTTATAAATAAAGATATTTCATTTTGAAATTGGAATATATTTCTACTTAACCTAAATTCTTTCATTTTAAAGATTTTTAATATTTCAGGAGCATTACCTAAAACTAGACCAAATATTAAAGCACAAAAAGCACCATTACCTTTTACAAACTCAGTAACTGCATATAAAAAAAATAAAAAAGATAATGTTAATAAATAACTATATTCTGCAGCAGAACGAGAATCTCTTAATATTTTTAACCAAAATATACCACCAACAACTCCTATTACTGTAGCAATAGCAAATGCACTAAATATAGATTGAAATACTGATTGTACACTTGCAGTTTGTGCAACAATAATTTCAACTATTGCAATAGTAATAATAACACACAATGCATCCGTCATTGCAGATTCTAAAGTTAATAATGTTTTTGTATTTTCACTAGCACTAGACTTTTTAACTAATGGAACTGCAACAGCTGAACTAACTCCACCTAAAATAGATCCTATTAAAATTCCATAAATAAAAGGATAACCAAAAACTAAATTTAAAATTAACCCACATAGACCTACTGTTAAAATAAAAACAAATAAAGTAAAACCACTGGCATTACCTAACTCTTTTATAACTTTATAAAAATTAAGATGTAATCCACCTTCAAATAATAAAATTATTAATGCTAAAGCACCAAAAATTGGTGTGAAAGAATTTAACAATTCAATTTCATAAGCAGGAACAATATGAAAAACAGATGATAATAAGTATCCTATTAGTATTAAAAAAAACAAATCAGAAATTTTAGTTTTTTTAAAAAACAAATTTCCAAAAAATCCTAATAAAAATATTCC
>CAYXWT010000017.1:2512-7761 GCA_964468895.1 uncultured archaeon
AAATTTTAGTTTTTTTAAAAAACAAATTTCCAAAAAATCCTAATAAAAATATTCCAGAAACAAAAAGTAAAATTAATAATGTGTTCATAATAATCTAAATTTATATTTTATAAAAGTTATTTTCATTAAACCATAACCATATAATATAAGATAAATATTATTTAATAAAGTATGGTTTTTTAAAAAAATCTAAAAATCAATTATTTTTAGATATTTTATTGTACATATTATTAACAAAATAAACAAACTTCTCACTTAATGGTCTACTCTTAGCTGCAAATGAGATTTTATTATCTTTAAATTTAGTTATCACATCATCAATAATATAAGTTGCATATTGTTCAGATAATAAAAAGGAATAAATTTCTTTTTTAGTATACTTAGAAACATATGGTTTCAATAAATTAAACAAAAAATCAATTAATGATGAATATTTATTAGAATTAGGAACAGCTTCTAGATTTTTCTCTAAAACTTTCTTATCATCAACATTTAAAGTTTTATCTTTATTTATTAAAGCTTTAGCTTTATTTATTAAAATTTTATTTTTAACTTTCTTAAAAGAAGAATCTTTCTTTTTTACATCTATATCATTATCATCACTATTATTATTAACAACAGTTTTAACTTTATTATTAGATGTACTTTTAGAAGTAAATGATTTCAGTTGACTTTGATTTTTTTTAATATCATAAATTTCAACATTAATTTTATTTAATTGTTCATAAATGTCTTTTAAGGAAATAAATTCTTCATGTATTTTTGATAAAAAGAGTTCTAACACTTTATCTGAAGAAGTATTAGGCAATTTAGATATCTGTGACATTTTTTCAAGACTATATTTAATTAATTCTTTAGATGTATTTTTACTAAAGCCCTCTTTATTTAAAAGTTTTTCAATATCTTCATCTTTAATATTCATTTTCTTAAGATATGCAATAGTATTTTTAATTCTTGTAATTGCAACTTTTTGTTGAGTTTTATAATCTTTTAAAATATCAGATTTATTAATAATTTCTTTTTGGTTTTCTAAATATTTATTTCTACTAATATCGAGGATATTCAAATAAAAAGAAGCTGGCATTCTAACTGCAAAAAGACCTTCTGCAAAAAACAAAATAAAAATTATTAAAGATATTGAATAAGGTAAAAACCATATATTCTCTAAAAATTCAAAATAAGGCAAATAAACTATTAAAACATAATTTAAAATACAAAGTATAAAACCAATAATCCAATAAATAAGTTTTACAAATTTTAATTTTTTAGAATTTTGTAATAAATTATTTGTAGTTTTTTTATCTAAACCTACAAAATCACTAAATATTTTTATAGATTCTTTAGAATAATTTTCTTTAGAAATATAATTAAAGATATTTCTTAAATTTTTAGAGAAATTATCTATATCTTCTTTTTTATAAATTAAATTTACTTTTTTTTCTATATCATTAAATTTTAATTTTTTGGATCTTATTAAAAATTCTATCGGAACTCGAGATATTAATTGACCAATAATTAAAAATAAAACAATTATAATTAAAATAATTGCTAAAGGCAACCATAAAAGATCATTTAAAAAGCTAAAAATAGGTTGAGTTTTAATAAGTATATATAACACTAACGATATGATTAAACCTATTAGCCAAAAAATTCCTTTTTTATTAGTTGAACTCATTTAAATCTAATTTTTTAATAATATTATAAATAATTATATATTAGGAAGTCATATTTAATATCAATGTAATTAATAGTTAATAAACTTAATAATTAACAAAACATTTATAAATAAAGCCTATATTAACAAAAAGTGGGAGTGACAGGATTCGAACCTGCGACCCTTGGTGTATAAGACCAATGCTCTAGACCAGACTGAGCTACACTCCCTTTTTATATAATTAATTTCTAAAAAAATAGCATATATATAAAATATTAGAACTAGAAATATATTTAAATATATTTGTTGGTTTTAATTTATAATTTTAATAATTAAATATTTAGCTATCAGATGATTTAAAATTACTTTCGTTAACAGAAATTTCTTTTTCAACTTCTTCAAAAACACCAAAACGACCTATATTAAGTCTTAATGATTTTTTAAATTCTGAAGAAAATAAATTCTTAAAAGAATACACCTTACCTATTTGTAAAGAATCTGTAGAATTATCCCATAACGTTACATAAACAGTACCGCTTTCATCTCCTATAAGTGCTTCACAAACTTTATGTGTTGAATTATCCAATCTAGAACTAACTTCTCTGGAATCTGTTTTTTTAAGTACTTTACCAGTAACATCAATTTTCTTTTGATAACTTTTTATATCTTCTATTTTCATAATATATTCTCTCTATAAAATATCAATGTATTTTACAAGATATTTTATAAACAAATAGATTTATATTACCTTTCATTTATATTTTTTTCTGAAAAATACAATTATATATTAAAAAAAAGAAAAATAGAAAATAAAATGAAATTACATTGGAGGCATAGGTGGATGTGGTCTAGATTTAGCACCTGCAATAATATCATCTATTCTTAAAATCATTTCTGCAACTTCAACTGAAGAAATAATAGCTTGAGTTTTTATATTCACTGGCTCAATTACTTTCTTTTCTTTCATATCTACTAATTTAGAATTAATAACATCTACTCCAACAAATTTATTACTAGGATCTTGATGTTTACTTCTAAGTGAAACAATAGTATCAATTGCATCTAAACCAGAACTTTCTGCAAGTGTTTTAGGTATAATATCTAAAACATCAGCAAATGCTTCTATAGCTAATTGTTCTCTACCACCAATTGTTTTTGCAAAATCTTTTAATTTTAATGAAACTTCAATTTCTGCAGCACCACCAGCAGCAACATATTTTCCAGATTTTAATGTTGAAATAACTGCACCAATTGCATCAGTTAAAGTTCTTTCTGTTTCAGCCAATACTTGTTCAGAAGTACCTCTAAGTAAAATAGAAACTTGACCATGATTTTTACATTCTTCAATAAAAAACATATGATCTCCAGCTATTTTTTTATCACAAACATGATTTGCAATACCCAAATCTTTTTCACTACTATCTTTCAATCTATTTACTATTCTTGCATCTGTTGCTTTAGCAATTCTTTCAATATCACTTTGTTTAACTCTTCTAATAGCAGTAATTCCTTCTTTAGCTAAATAATGTTGTGCTAAATCATCAATACCTTTTTGACAAATTAAAACATTTGCTCCTACTTCTTTAACTTTATCAACCATTTTTTTAAGACCTTCTTCTTCTTGATCAATAAAAGCTTGTAATTGTTCAGGAGAACTAATTTGAACTTTTGCATCATTTTCAAGTTCTTTAATTTCTAAAGCAGAACTTAACAATAATATTTTTGCATTTTTTATTTCTTTAGGCATTTCTGAATGTACTATTTCTTTATCTAACACAATACCTTTTATTAATTGTGTACAAGATAAGCTAGCACCTATTTTTTGTTCAATTTTAATTTGTTCTTTATCTAATTCATTTCCTTCAATATTTATTTGTTGTATAGAATCAACTACAATATCAGCTAAATTATTACTATATTCTGAAGCTTTACCAGTCATAGAAGTTCTAGCAATATCTAATAATAGTTCTCTATCATTAACAGTAATATCTTCAGAAACATCTAAAAAATATTGAACAGCTTTTTCACCAGCCATTTTATAACCTTTAATAATAATAGAAGGATGTATATTTTCATCTAATAAATTTTCAGCCTTAGAAACTAATCCACCAGCAATTATTACTGCAGTAGTTGTTCCGTCTCCTACTTCATCATCTTGATTTTTAGCTAATTCAACAAGCATCTTACCTACAGGGTGTTCAATAGCCATTTCTTTTAATATTGTTGCACCATCATTACTAATAGTAACATCACCCATATCATCAACTAACATCTTATCCATTCCTCTTGGACCAAGTGTTGATTTTACAGAATTAGATACAGCTTTAGCAACTAATATATTCATTCTTTGTGCATCTTTACCTCTTTCTCTTTGAGTTCCTTCAGGAAGAAATCCTGCATTTTGAGAATTTGATTTATTCATAATAAAACACCTACTTCAATTTTTTAACATTTTTATTTTTAATAATATCATTATTATTATTTTGATTATAATTTGGAAGACCAAAATTATATTTACTTAAATTTTCAGAATTATTAATTTTTAAATCTTGAGAATTTGTAATATCTAGTTTACTATTAATATTTGTTTTTAATAAACTAGATTTATCTCTAAATACTTTCATATCTAATTCTAATTTTTTAATAAATTTTAAATCTCTAAATTTTTCTTTATCAAACATATTTAAACACAGCTTTTGTTTTAAGTAAAATTATTCATGAAACTTTCGTTCAACATCATCAATTAAAGTATCACAATCAGCTTTAATTCTATCTAAAGATTTAATTAATCTTATTTTTTCAAGTTCAATAGTGTGAATATTTTCATAAGTTTCTATAGCTTGTTTAAACATACCATAATCAACATAACTATAATCAAAAGCATTCATTTTTTTACAAACAATTTCAATAATTTTTCCAATAAATATATTCATTTCTATTTTAACTATACCTTTAATTTGCTTATGAGAATCAAGACTTTTTCTCATTAATCTAACTACTGTCGCCTTTGGAAATGGTAATGATTCATCTTCTTCTTCAATTTCATCTTCTTGATTATCAACATCTTCATTTGATTCAGAAACAGAATCTAAATTTTCTTGATCTTCAATATTTTCAATTATTTCTTGATTTTTACTTACATCATTTTCTAAATTGTCCATAAAATTACCTCTTTTCCTTTTTTAGTAATATCTTAAAATAAGATAAAACACAACAAATTACAAATAGTATATTATAATAATATATATTAGTAGCGAACAATTTAAATACATATTTGCTACTTTAATTTAAATAGATAGTTATGTAGAAGGTTGTTAAAATTCAACATCTACACCATCAGCATCATAATCAACTTCATAATCTTCTTCTAATTGATTATCAATTTGTGAAGACTCTTGATTTCCATCATAATCAAAATCATCTAAAGAATATTTAGAATTAGTTTTTTTCAATTTTTTACTTTTAGATTTTAAGTTAACTTTAGATTTAGAAGTCACCTTAGTTTTTAATTCAGGTTTAATTTGGATTTTAGCTTTTGTTTTAACTTTAGACTTAACTTTAGTTTTAGATTTAATATCAACTTTAGATTTTATCT
>CAYXWT010000017.1:7861-13642 GCA_964468895.1 uncultured archaeon
TTAACTTTAGACTTAACTTTAGTTTTAGATTTAATATCAACTTTAGATTTTATCTTTTTCATTAAATATCACAATTTCAAAATTTTAAAAAAAATGTTTTATAAAAAAAACACATTTTAAAGATAATATAGAATAAAAAGATTTAAAAATAAGATGGTTGTATAAAATTTGATCTAATTTGTTTAAAATATCAATACCACTATAAAGATAGTCCTATAAACATTTTTAAAAAAAGATATTACTTATACACATATTTATAAAATTGGTTTAAATTAATTTGCTAATCAAATATTTTCAATAAATATAACATTTATTATAATTTCGATTATTAAATTATATAATTAAAAGTAAAATCTCTTTTAAAAAAATAAAAAAACTAATTATTATGAAGTCTAAAGTTATAATACCAGATAAATTTATATCTAAATTTAAAGAAATAATAAACCCTGAAGAAATAGACTCCTTTATTCTTTACTGTAAGAAAAAATTAACTAAATCTATTAGAGTAAATACTTTAAAATATAAAGGAGATATTACAAAAAATATTTATTTTGAGGAAAATAAAATAATATTAAAACAAATTAAATATGTAAAACAAGCTTACTTAATAAAAAGTGAAGTTAGTTCTATAGGAAATACTATTGAACAATTATTAGGGTATTTTCAAATTCAAGAAGTATCATCAATGCTTCCAGCATTAATACTAAATCCAAATGAAAATGATATTGTTCTTGATCTAACAGCAGCACCAGGAAATAAAACTGCTTTCTTGGCTCAAATTATGAATAATAAAGGATTAATTATTGCTAATGATATAGATGAAACTAGAATTAAAACACTTAAATATACTCTTAAAAAATTAGGTGTTACCAATACAATCATATTTTGTAAAGATGGAATAGATTTTAATATTAATTTAAAATTTAATAAAATATTATTAGATGCACCTTGCAGTTGTGAAGGAATAGTTAGAAAAAAACCAAGATCTTTAATTAACTGGTCTGAACAACTTGTTAAATCCAAATCAGATTTACAAAAAAAATTAATATTAAATGCATATGATCTTCTAGAAAAAAATGGAACTTTAGTTTATTCAACTTGTACAATGTCACCAGAAGAAAATGAAGAAGTTATAGATTATTTAATTAAAAAGAGACCAAATTTAAAAATTGAAAATGTTAATATCGAAAACTTAAATACAAATTATGGAATAATTAAATATAAATTAAAAGAATATAATAAAAATATTAAAAATGCAATTAGAATATATCCTCATAAAACTGATCTTGAAGGATTTTTTATTTGTAAAATAAAAAGAATATAAATTATTGATTACTAATGTTTGAAATATTAAATTTAAAAATTGAAAATAAATTAATAAACTATTTAAACTCTAGATTTGGAATAGATAAGGCTATATTTAATAATTATAGTTTTTTTAAAAATGGAAAGAAAGTATTTATATTAAGTAAACAAAATAAAATAGATATTTTAAAAATCTTAAATTTAGAAAACTTAGAAACTATAGGTCTAGAATTATTTGCAAACTATAAAGAATATTTATTATCTTCTTTAGCATTTACTATGTTTGATTCAAAAACAATTTGTGAAAATTATATAATACTTAATAGAGAACAAACTAAAAAATACTTTAGATCTGAAAAAATATTGTTTGAAGATATATCTCTAAAAAATAAGAAAATATTATCTTATGGTAATATTGTTGGTATATATAATAATAAAATTATAGGAATATTAGAATATACTAAAAATAAAGAATTTATATCAAACAACATAATTAGAAATTTAGATGTGAAATAAAAAAAATATGGGAGTGACAGGATTTGAACCTGCGACCTCTCGATTATCAGTCGAGTGCTCTAGCCAGACTAAGCTACACTCCCATTATATAGAATTATTCTTTCAAGAAAAAAGTTAATATTTGTATAATAAATATAATTATAAAAACATATAAAAAACCTTCCTTTTTTAGATATTATATAGTATAATAATAATAAAAAACATCTATTTTTAAATTTTTTTAAACTAGAATTATTTTACTAAACAATAAAAGTCCGATAGTGTAGGGGTCAAGCATACAAGGCTTTGAACCTTGTGACAGGAGTTCAAATCTCCTTCGGACTATTTCTATCTTCTAAAAATAAATTATTTAGTTTTAATAAAATCAAATAAATCCTTTATAAATCCATATAATTTAGGATATAATATAACTTTAAAAATAAATGTACTTAAATAATCAATTTCACCATGATCTTGTAAAAACTGCTCTACACCATGTGTTTTACATTTTATGAAAAATTCGTCTAATTCTACTAATGTTTTTGAAAACAAAAATTTATAAATCTTATAATGAAGATAAAGTTCGTTTTTATATTTACTAATAGATTTATTATAGTTTTCTAAATTTTTAAAATTCTTTAATCTGTTTGTAATAGTTTGAGCTGCAATTTCAGAACTAATTAACCCAAAATTAATACCTCCACCACTAATAGCTTTTATAAAACAAGAAGCATCTCCAATAATTAATTTGTTATTTTTACAATAAGTATCTAATGGCTTTGAAATTGGTATTAGTGAAGAACTACTAAATCTAATATGGTTTAATTTTAAGTTATTATTTTCAAGAAATTTATAAAATGCAATTTTAGGATTAGTTCCTAATTTGGTCCCAAGTCCTATTCTAGCATAATTACTAGATTCAGGAACAATCCATGTAAAAAAATTTTTAGAAAATTTAGAATAATAAATAGAAACCATTTTATTATCAAAATCACCATTTGCAGTAATTTGATATGTTTGTATAAATTCTTTATTTTTAAAATTAGAAATATTCATTGATTTTCTAATTATAGAATTAGGACCATCAGCTCCAACTAATATATCATAATTTAAATCAGAAATAACATTAGATTTTAAGTTTCTTATTTTCAAAACATTATTCTGAACATCATAAACTTGACAATTAAACAAAAATTCAATATTTTGTGTTTGTGCAAGATTAAATATAATATTATCAAACTTACTTCTATCAATAACATATGTTTGATTTTTATGTGTTTTAAGTTTAAGTTTAGACTTAATAGGTCCAAACAAATAAGCACCCTTTATTTTATTAATAACACAACAATTAATATTTATTAATTTAGATAATTTAGTTTTATTAAAACCAGTTATCGAAATATGACCAGTACAATTAGTAGGCACACCTATACAATCATGTTCTTCAATAACTGTAACATAAACTAAAGGATTGTTTTTTTTAATTAAATAAGCACAGTATAACCCAATTGGGCCTGCACCAACAATAGTAACTCTTTTTTCTAAACCCTCAATCATTATTATCTTTTTTTAATAGCATTTAAAATATAAGAATAATCTTCATTAAATTTTTTATTATCATTATTTGAATTCACGTTATTATCTAGACTAATTTTGTTAGTTGTAACTTCATCTTTTATAGAAGATTCATCTTTATTATCTTTTAAAACAGTTTTTGATTCTAGTAAAGAAGAATCTTTTTTTCCAAAATAAGAATTTACAGCTTGCTTAGTAGTAGGTTTAGTTAATTGTGCAGATTTCATTTTATTAGCTTTAGAAACTATACTTAAAACTATAAGTAAAACTAATAAAAATATCATACCACCAATAATGTATATCAACAAAGTATAATTAATAGGAATATCAAATATAATTTTATCAGAGCTTACTTCTCCACTAAGTATAATAGGATCTACAAACTGAATAGTATTAAAAGTTGTAATAACGTCTACATCAGTAATTGGTTGTAACCTATTATATCTTAGTGAATCTAAAGAGTTTGCAGGAATAGTTACAGTATATTTTATTATTGGATCTTCAACTAATATCTCAACTTCTTTATTAAATACTAAATCTTTAACATTATTTGCAAAACTTTTGGGAATATTTTCTACAACAGTAATAGTTTTAGGGCTATCACTATTATTTTTAATATTTAAAATTGTGGAAAAATATTTTTTAGAATTAATTTCTTGAATTAAAAAGTTTCTATCATAACTAATAGCATTAGAATTATACAATTCATTTGTATCAACACTTACATTATAATCATTAGTGTAATATTTGATATTATTACTTAGATTAGAATCTATGTTTTTTGAAATACCTGTATTTTTGACTATACTTTCTTGAGGTAATCCTCCTTGTAATTCTAATAAAATATTACTTGCATCAATATAATTAGTTTTTGCAGAAGCATAATCTTCTAAATCATATTTATTTAGCGCAAGATCTCTTTTTTCTTTAGCTAAAATTAAACTTAGTTTATCGTTTTCATCTACTTCAATAAGTAGTTGTTCTAATTTAGAAATTTGAGGTTCAAGAATTCCAATTAAAGCATTTACACTTTCGCTAAATTCATCACACTCTAATTTTAATTCATCTATATTATTTATAACTAAATCTATAATTTTAGTAGTTACATTTAATGCAGAATCATAAGCTAGAACATATAATTTATAATTATTATCTTCAAATAATTTTGAATCAAATGAACAGTTAAAATCAGTATTTTCAAGAGCATTAAAATCAAATTCTTTTTTACAAACTTCATCATTATTATTTAACAAATATTGTATTCTAAATATATCTGAAGAAAAATTATTAATAAGTAAATTAATATTTCCATCTTCCATAACTGAATAATTAAATTCAAAACTAGGTCTATTTGCATCTATTATTAAATCAAATTCATCAGTAGCATTTTCTAGACTTAAATTAGTACCTGTTATTTTTAAAGTTGCAAAACCACTTTCTTGAAAATTATAATCTAAAGTTGTAATTAAATCATTTTGAGTTACAGGTAAAGAAATATAATTTCCATAGTTAATGCTAATTTTAACCGTTGGTAAAGAATTTAATTCTTCGTCAGAAGTAATAATTATTTGTTTTGTACCCTTACCAACATAAATAGTAGTATCTATTAAATTTGACGGAGCAATATTTAAACTAAACTTAGGACCAACCCTAGATGCTGAACCAAAAGCAGTAGAACTTAAACTAGAAGTGTTTTCTACTTCATCTAAAGCTAATACTTTAAAATAAAAAGTGATATTATCGTTAGGATTATAAGTATAATATAAATCATCTATTTCAAAATATTCTGAATCTAAACTTACATCATCACTTTGAGAATAAAATAATTTATAACTAACATCTGAATTATTATCTTCACTTTCAGCCCAACTTATTTTTAATGAACCATTGCTTAGTTCTTCAACTACAACATTTGAAGGGACATCTGGAGCAGTAGCATCATATTTGATATTATCAGAATCTTTTGAAGTTCTATTAGGATAATCATCTTCGCTTCTTATTTGAACATATATAGTTTTTGATTCTTGAGCAGTATCACAACCATTACCACTAGTAATATTAAAACTACTATAAATTTCAGAATCACCATCAACTTCAATCCAACTACTCCAAGAACTATCATTACAACTAAACCTCATTTCATTTACATCTGAAGAAAAATTAACTTCAATTCGTGGTGTTGTTAAATTAGTATATTCATCTCCATTAGCAACTTCTATACTTAATTCAGGACCAGAATATATATTACCTACTAATAGCTCACTTTGATTACCAGCTTTATCAACAGATATAACACCATAATAATATCTTTCACCTTCATCTTTTTCACTAGTATCTTCATATGTTAAAGTAGAAGTATCAGTAGTAGTATATATTTTTGTTTGAGTAGTAATTGTTGTAAAACTA
>CAYXWT010000018.1:0-13613 GCA_964468895.1 uncultured archaeon
ATTATATTAACATACTACTTAAATAAAATTTGATATTTGTATTTTCATCAATTTTATAATTAATATATAAAGGAACTTCCTCAGAAAACTTAATATTTAAAATAGCTTCGTTATCCATTGATTTAACAATATTTCTTAAAAAAGAAAGTGAATATTTTGCAATTATATTTTTTTTACATTTAACTTTTACTTCAGAAACTTTGGTTTTGATATTACCTTTTTCTCCAGTAGCTTCAATTATAAATTTACTATCTTCAATTTTAAAAATTAAAGTTGTTGCAACTAAACTTACATCTTTAATTATTTCTTTTAATAAACCAGCATTTATATCAAAATTTGCATCATACTTTATATCTGGAAGATTTATTTTTTGCTCAGAAAGATCCATATATGGTAAATTAAAATTTCTTTCAATTTTACCTTTAAGTAATATATCTAAATATTGATCTTTTAGATCTAGAACTAAAGTATCTTTGTCAAAGGATCTAGAAACCATATGTAAAAGTTCTTGAATATTAAGTCCAACTAAATTAGGTTCAATATGATAAGAATCAAATGCCTTTTTGGACATACTAAAATCAACAAGTAATATCTGTGTTTTATCTATTGCTTTAATATAAATACCTATATCTTTAAATCTCACATTTGTTTCTTGTATTAAAGAGCTAACAACTTCTAAACTTTTCTTAAATAAAGATATATTTTTTGTTTTAATCATATTTATTTCACAATTTAATTCTTAAACATAAATTCTATTCTGTTTTTGTATAAATATATACCCAAATGATTTATAAATATAAAGTATAAGTTTTTAGGAAAACAAATTTATATCTAAATTTAGAAATAAGAATATTTATATTTACTTTTATATAAAATATATTTATGAGAAAGTTTTTTGAAAAATATACTCCTAAATCTTTAGATAAAGTTGTTAGTAATAAAAAAGCAGTTTTACAAATTAAAAAATGGGCTGAAAACTATAAAGAAAAACCTTTATTTATATATGGTGCTACTGGTGTTGGCAAAACACTTTGTGCTAATTTAATAGCTAAAGAGTTAGGTTGGGATATATTTAATACAGATTCCTCAGAAATTAGAGATAAAGAAGTTGTAAGAAACATAATACAAGTAGCGTGTACTAGTAACACTTTATTTTCAAAAACAAGATTAATATTAATAGATGAAGTAGATGCAATTATTGATAAAAGAGGTCATGGTAAAGATAGTGGCTTTTTTAGTGAATTTTCTAAAGTAGTAATTAAAAGTATACAACCTATAATATTTATTGCAAATGATCCTTATGCTAATAAAAAAGCAAGACCAATATTTGAAAAATGTGAAAAAGTTAAATTTGATTTACCTAATAAATTATCTATTGCAAAATTTGCAAGAGAAATATGTGATAATGAAAATATAGAATATGATGAAATATCCATTAAAGCATTAATCGAAAATTGTAGTAATGATATTAGAGCTATGATGAATGATCTTTTTACTTTAAGTTTTTTTAAAAAGATTACTCTTGAAGATATAGATTCATTAGGTAGTAGAAAAAAAGAAGAAGATATTTTTAAAGTTATGCAAAAAATATTTTATCCTAAAGATTTTTATGAAACTAGAACTATCTTAAAAGATAGTAATGTAAATTGGAATCTATTAATGGCATGGGTAGAAGAAAATATACCTAGACAATATACAAATCCAATAAATCTAAAACAAGGTATGGAAAAATTAAGTAAAGCAGATTTATATTATGGACGAATCAGAGGTAATAAATGGATTCTTTTAAAATATGTCATTGATTATCTAACTATTGGGGTAGCATATTCAAAAACAGAAAAACAAAGTTTCAAATATACTCCATTTCAATTTCCTAAAGCTATTAAAGAACTAGGAAGTAGTAAAAAAAATAGAAATATTCAAAAAAGTATTTTAAACAAATTACAAGAATACCTTCATTGTTCAAAACACATAATTTTAAGAGACCATCTAGAAATATTAAAAATAATTGCAAAAACTAATAAATTTACAAAAGAATTTGTTTTAAAATTTAATTTTGATATTGATGAACTTAAATATTTAGGATGTAAAATAACTCCTAAAAAATATGAAGAATTAATTAAATAATGATGTTTTATGCCTCCTAAAAAAGTTAGAAGTCCTATTAAAGATATTCACACAATGGTTTCTACAAATCCAAATGTAGAACATGCATTTGTAAAAACCCCTACTAAAAAGGTATGTGAATGCTCAAACAGAAAAGAAAAAGAACACACAACAATTAATAGAGAAGCTGTAAAAAAGTATCTCGGAGAAGAAACTAGAAATTATTCTAAGATACACACACATCCTGCAAATAAGAAATTCTCTTTAATTCCAAGTCCTCAAGATATTTTTAATTTATTATCTTTATCTACAAAAAGATCACATACAATATATGTAACTGGAAAAAAAGAAGTTTTAGGTACAATACATTATATGGTAAAAAATGAAACAGTGGCTAAAGAAATTTTTAATAGATATACCAAATTTAAAAAATCAATACTTGAAAGTAAAACTTTACAAGAAAAACTATCTTCAACATTACACAAAGGCCAAACATTAGAAAAATTATATCAATCATTTACAATATATAATACACTTATGGCTAAAGAAAATGGTGTCAAATATTTTAGTACAAAATATGACACTTATATGAAAGAACATGAAAAAACAAAAAATCCAAATGAAGAATTATTTAAAAAAATTAATTTTTTAACAGAAAATTTGCTTAGAAATAAAAAAAATCTACTAGAAATTTGGAATTTACTAGGTATAAAAATAAGATACACTCCTAATAAAAAAAAAGGATATAGATTTGATCCAAAAACTATTGATTTTATAAAAACTTAAAATAAAAAATAATTGAATGATGATAATATGAGTAAAGATATAAGAATAGCAATAATTGATAAAGATAAGTGTAATCCAAAATCTTGTAATTACCTTTGTAAAAGACTTTGTCCAGGAGTTAGAATGGGAGAAGACACTATAGTTATAGATGAACAAAGAAAACTACCAACTATTGATGAAACTCTTTGTACTGGCTGTGGAATTTGTGTTAATAGATGTCCACAAAAAGCTATTAAAATCGTTAGAATTGGGGTAGAGTTTGATAAACCAATTCATCAATATGATAAAAATTCCTTTAGAATATATTCCTTACCAGTTTTAGAAAAAGGATATATTACTGGTCTAATTGGTAGAAATGGTATTGGCAAAACTACTGCATTAAATATATTATCAGGAAATTTAATTAGCAATTTTGGAGATTATACTAATTCTAAAGAAAAAACTTTAGATAATACTATTGAATTCTTTAGAGGTAAAAATATTCAAAAACATTTTGAAGATTTAAAAAATAAAGAAATAAATATAGCTTACAAAATACAAAAAGTTGAAGATATACCAAAAGCTTTTGATAAAAAAATTATTAGCTTACTTGAAAGTATAAATAAAAACCAAGATGAAATAAATTTAATTGTTAAAGAATTAAATTTAGAAAAGATTATTAATAAAACACCTCAAGAAATAAGTGGTGGTGAATTACAAAAAGTAGCAATTGCTGCAACTTTACTTAAAAATTCCAATATTTACTTTATAGATGAATATTCTACATTTTTAGATATTAAACAACGATTTAAAATTGCAAAATATTTAAATAAAATTATTTCTAAAGATAAGTCTATTATCTTAATTGAACATGATCTTGCAATTTTAGATTATTTAAGTGATTTTGTGCAAGTTATGTTTGGAAGTAAAAATGCATATGGTGCTTGTTCAAATAAAAAAACTACTAAAAAAGGTATTAATGAATTTTTAGATGGCTTTTTAAAAGAAGAAAATATCAGAATTAGAGAATATGAACTTTCATTTGCTAGTAGTAAAGATAAAACTGAAGTTAAAAAACAAGAGTTTATATCTTATCCTTCTTTTAAAAAAGAACTTGGTTCTTTTAAATTAGAATCTGATAGTGGAAATGTAAGTTGTGGAGAAATTATTGGTATAATTGGTCCAAATGCTATTGGTAAAACAACTTTTATTAAATTATTATCAGGAAACTTAAAACCAGATAACACTATTAAAGAATTAAATTATAAAATATCTTATAAACCACAATATATTGATTTAGATGAAAACAAAACTGTTAGAGAATTATTTCATTCTAAAGAAATAAATGTCGAAATGTTTGAAAGTGAACTTAAAGGACAATTAAATCTTGAAGATGTATTTGAACAAAAAGTAAAAGAATTAAGTGGTGGAGAATTACAAAAAGTAGCTATAGCACATTGCTTAGCTAAAAATGCAGATATTTATTTAATAGATGAACCTAGTGCATTTTTAGATATTGAACTTAGATTAATTATAAGTAATACTATTAAAAACATCATTAATAAAACTGGCAAGTGTGCTTTTATTGTAGATCATGACATAATGCTTTTAGATGCCATTTCTGATAAGATGTTATTATTTGAAGGTGAAGAAGGAGTTTTTGGAAAAGCAAGTAAGATTACTAATGTAGAAGAATGTTTTAATAAATTTTTAAAAACACAAGATATAACTTTTAGACAGGATCCTCAAACAAAAAGACCAAGAGCAAATAAAGAAAATTCACAAAAAGATCAAGAACAAAAGAAAAACAATAAATATTATTATACTTTATAATTTTTAAGTATAAGTTCCATTTTGATCTAATTGAACATGATCTAAATTATAATTATCTTTTATTTTTATATTACAAATACCTGCAGGTCCAGGATAACTAACAACTATATCTTTACTAAATTTTAAAATTTTTGTAATATCTGAAACAATCACCTTATTTCTTTTACTACAACTAATTTCAATTTCTCCATAATAATTAATACTTAAAGGTGCTGCACCACCAATATTAGAATCTAGAACATTATAATAACAATTGGTTCCTAAATAATTCTTAGAATCATTTTTAAAAGAATTTAAATATTCTTGAATTTTATCATCATATTCTGTATCTAAAAAAAAGGTATAACCTGCAGGCATAAAACTTGTAGGAACATAAGTTTGATCTGCTAATGCGTCTACTATTATATTATCAACTATTAAAGAAATATCTTCTATTTCTTGAATATTAGAAGTTATGATTTCAGATTTATTTGTAATTGAAGTATTAGGTAATAATAATGCAAACATTATTAAAACAAATAAAATATCAAAAAAACCTTTATTTCGCATAATTCTCACAATATCTATTTATTTGTAAACCACTTTGTGTATCTAAATCAGAAGATTCTGGATCATAAACCAATTGTATTGAACACCAACCATTAGTAGTATATGTTTGAAGTCCCGGCACATCTCTATACAATAAATCTTTAGTTCTATAATATAAAGATTCTACTGAATCAATTACTTCAAATTTATTTGTAAGTAAAAGAAATATGCTTAAAAATAATATAAATAAAGCTACAAAATGTAAAGCTGTAATTGAAAAAAATATTCCTTTTTTATTCATCTTTCCACACACTTAAAGTAACATCACTAAATTCAAAAATTAAAGAAATATCTAATAAATCGTTCATATAACTACTTTTAGATATATCTCTATTACCAATAATATAATCCATTTTAAATTTAATTTTATAAATGTTAACTACAGACAAATCTACTATATCAGTACACTCATTAGTTATACCTGGTGGCAAACCAGTAATATGACACTTATAATTATCAGGAATATCTAAATTTTCTTTTGTAATTTCTGAATCATCACCTATACAATTTGAAAGTAAAAAATTATTTTGTGTATCATAAATATAACAATTTAACTTTGGGTTTGAAACTAATTTTTTGTAAGTAGAATTACCTATAAGGTCTAACTCTTTTAAATGATTATTAGTATTAGTTTTATAAATTTTGACTTCTGCAATTTTAGATAATAAAAACAATAAAAGTATAATTATAATTAAAGCAAAAACAATATCTAAAGAAAACAACTGTGCTTTATTTTTTTTTTTTAATTTTATCAAATTCATTTTAAAACCAACAAAACATTATTTAAAGTAACATAAAATTAAGGTACATTACTTAAATTATCACAATCTATATCACCAGCATCAAAAACACATTCTAAAGTTTGAGAACAATAGGTTCTTAAACCCAAAATCAAATTATTACTAGAATCTAAATTAGTTTGTAAATTAGTAGTAATACCACCATATGCAGAACTATAAATTACAATGTTAGTATGGTTAATATCTATTGTACAGTTTACTTTTTTACTAGCTATATCTATTGAAGGAATACTCATACTATTGCTAATTTGAGTATAATTATTTATAGGAAAATCTAACAAACTATCTTGTGTTTTTAAAAAGTTATTTATTTCTAAAGCAATATCTAATTGTTGCTCTTTAATTTTATTTATTTCTAAAGATTTTACAGTCATATTGGAAAGACTTGTATAAATATATAAAAAAACAATTATTAAAAGTACTACAATTAATATTTCTAAAGATATTTGTGCTTTATTTTTCATATAACTGTCACATAAAATTATAATAACTATAATTATAGATTATAAAAAGTATTTTAAAAGTATTTACTATTAATAAATAATAGTATAATAGATATTAAAAGATTAATGTTAATTAAAAAATGCTTTGGAGATTATTTTTATGCCTATTAGAAAAAGATCTATTAAAAAAAAACCTATTAAAAAAGCAATTATTGATTTTACAAAAGGTTTTGTAGAAAAATATTCTTGTAAATCAGCCTCTTTTAAAAGAAAAAATCAAGTTACATCTAAATATTATATTGATCTTTTAGGATTTCTTAAAAATTACAAAATCATTGATGAAGTAATACATACTTGTTTTGTAAGAGACTTACCTATAGAAACACAGATCTTAAAAATAAACAACCTTTACAAAAAAAAATATTCTAAAAAATATGATTCATTACAAAATTATATAGATAATATGATAGAAAACATAAAAAAAACACATGAAAAAGTTCTTGAAGAATATGATAAAGGAAAATTAGATTCTTCTAATGGTAAAGATTATAATCATCATTTTAATTCACCATATGGTATGATTATTATTGGATTAGCTGTGATACCTGAGGTAACAAGAAGAATCAAAGACAAATACAAGACTAATGAGATTACTAAAGAAATAATAGATAATTATTTTTCTAAAGATAAATAAAAAAAAAAATTAGATTAAAGTTTGCATTGCAACTTCAATTTCACTTACACCATCAATTCCTTTTAAAAAGTTTTCTAGTTTATCTGATAAACCACTTATTTTATCTGGAAATATAAATGATGCTTTTACTAACTCTAAACCAAAAGCAATTGGTTCTAATTCTATTGTATTTAATTTAAATTCTTCTGGTAAATTTTTTTGGATAGCTTCTTTAACTTTATTTACTTCATCTATACCTTCTGGATAGATTTTATATGCTGTTAATATATCACCCATTAATAACACTCCACATTAATAACTAATTAGTTATATTTAATTTGATTAAATTTTTTATTTAAGGTCCAATAAATCCACATTCTGGACATTTATAATTTTTTACTGTAGCTTTACAAGATTCACATCTTACAATTCTAGCTTTACCACATTTAGGACACTTGAATTCAGTATATTCTGATACTAATTCTTTATTACAACTTGTACATTTTGCCATAGTTTAACACCTCAAAAATAATTTTATTTGAATTTTTTAAAATTAGTTTTTATATTGTACTTGATTTCAAAAAATAATAAATATAAAAATACTTTATACTATATATATTATATTGAAACCACATATTTTAAAAGATATTGGTTTTTTAAATATATAAAAAACACTTATTAAATGGGTCTATAGTATAGTGGATAGTACGGTTGGCTTCGGACCAACAAACTGGGGTTCAAATCCCCATAGACTCTTTAACAGATATTTCTATAATAAAAATTCTTCTTTATTTAAAAAGAACTTAGAAAAATAACTAGAAATCTCTAAATTACTTAAATAAAGATCTCTTACTTCTTCACCAACATAAACTTTTGTAGGTAATTTAAAATTATTAAATAAAAAATCTAAAATTAAAGGTTTAATATTTATTTGATTTCTTAATTTTAAACTATAAAGATAATCTTCTTTTATATATGGTCCAAAACTAGCTCTGGAATTATTAATAAAATTTTCACAATGAACTATACTATTTACTTTTGGACCAATACTAAGTTTTAAACCTGATCTTTGCAAATTATTAACAATTACAAATACATAGGCTTTACTACTATCTTCATTATAATAATAATTTAATTTTAAAATTTTAAAATCTTCTTCATTTAAATAAATATTTAATTTTTTACCAAGTCTTCTAATTTTAGACCAAACAATATCTTTTAATAAATCTTTATTTTCTATTTCAAGTATTAATAAAGGGATATTTTCTATTTTACCAACTAATTGGTTATAATTTAAATTTCTAAATATTTTTTCTTTAAAAAAATCTAAAGTTGGATTATTTAAAAATAATCTCGAAGCCATTATAAATTTACTAATTGTTGTTCTAGCTACTGCTGATGCAACATTTCTATTTGAATCTGTAGGATCAATAACAATTAAAGGATCATTAAATTTATTTAAAGAAACTTCATGTTCATCTTCTAAAGCTATTTTAGTATTAAAATCCCAATTATTTACAGCTTGTAATACTCCTAAAAAATCATTATAGTATAATACTAATAATTCACATAAATATCCTGAAAATCCTAAAAACTCAGAATCTGCTCCATAACAACCTATTCTTTTTAAAAAATATTTTAATAATCTAATATCATCTTTTTGTGAATTTTTTAAAGCTTTAAGTAAATATTCTAAATGAAAAGGGGTTCTATCAACTGCACTTATTAGTTCACTAGTATTTTCTATATCATAAGCAGGAACTACTTCTACTTTATAACCATCTATTATTCCTCTAATATAAGGATGTTGAGAATATGCTTTTTCCCAGAAATTACCTTTAAATACTTCTTTACCTAAAGATAAAGATTGATTCACAAATACTTCTTTATCTGTATCTTTTGGATACATTACAAATATATCAAAATCTTTTGAATCTTTTAAATTTGTATTTCTTGCAAATGAACCTGCAATTATTGCTTTTTTATGTACACCGTTCATTTTGTTTATTTTATTTAATAATGAATCTACAAATTTTTTCTCATGATTATTTTGAGAAGAACTTGGTTTTATTTCTTTTAAAATTTCTTTAATAACTCTTTTAAATTCATTTAATTTAGAAGAATCTATTCCAAATTTAACCATAAAAATACCTGTTTATAATTATTGTTCTTATATAATATATATAGTAACATACATATTATAAATATTATTAAACTACAATAAAATATAATTAAAATTTGATTTTAAAATGTGTGGAATAATAGGTTATATTGGATCTAGAAATTGTTACCCTATATTATTAAAAGGATTAAAAAGATTAGAGTATAGAGGTTATGATTCTTGTGGAATTGCAACAATAAATAATAAAAAAATAAACATAATTAAAACAAAAGGAAGAATTAAAAATTTAGAAGAAAAATTAAAAAAATTAGATTTAAAAGAAAGCAATATAGGTATTGCTCATACTAGATGGGCTACACACGGAATACCTGATGAAACTAATTCACATCCACACACAGATTGTACTAGTTCTATAGCAATAGTTCATAATGGTATTATTGAAAATTATGAAGCTCTTAAGAAATATTTAACTAGTAAAGGACATAATTTTAAAAGTGAAACTGATTCTGAAATAATTGCTCATTTAATAGAAGAATTTTATAAACAAGATAATGATTTTATAAAAGCTATTAGAAAAGCATTATCTGAACTTACTGGTACTTTTGGTTTAGCAATTATAAATAAAAATATAAATAAAATATATGTAGCAAGAAGAGGTTCACCAATTATTATAGGAATTGGACATAATGAATTTTTTATAGCAAGTGATGTTTCTGCAATTATTGAACATACTAAAAATATAATTTATTTAGATGATAATGAGTTAATAGAATTAGATTATAAAAATTATAAAATAACCAATTTAAAAGATACAGATAAAGAAATTATTAAAGAAATTACAAAAGTAACAATGTCTTTAAAAGAAATTGAAAAAGGTGATTTTAAACATTTTATGCTTAAAGAAATATTTGAACAACCAACTACTATTAGAAATGCACTTTCTGGAAGAATTGATTTTGAAAATTTAAATTCTAAACTAGGTGGTATTGGAGAATATAAAGAACATATTTATTTTTATGAAAATTTACAAAAAATTGTTATTGTTGCTTGTGGAACTTCTTATCATTGTGCATTAGTTTCTAAATATTTTATAGAAAAATATTTAAGAATACCAGTAGAAGCTGAATTTGCTTCTGAATTTAGATATAAAAATCCAATTATAAATAAAAATACACTTGTTATTCCTATTAGCCAGTCAGGAGAAACAGCTGATACTCTTGGAGCTTTAACAATTGCTAAAGAAAAGAAATCTAAATTACTAGGAATAGTTAATACTGTTGCAAGTACTATTGCTAGAGAATGTGGAGAAGGAATACATATTAGAGCAGGTGTTGAAATTGGTGTTGCTTCAACTAAAGCATTTACAAACCAATTAGTTGCTATATATTTATTAACAATATATATTGGAAGAATAACTCATAAAATTGATAATTTACTTACAAGAAAGTTATTTAATAGTTTAACAAGACTTCCAAATATTATAGAAGAAATGTTGAAAGAAAATAATAATATTAAAATAATTGCAAATAAATATAAAGATTATAAAAACATCATATTTCTAGGAAGAGGAATTAATTATCCTATAGCCCTAGAAGGAGCACTTAAACTTAAAGAAATTTCTTATATTAATTCTCAAGCATATGCTGCAGGAGAAATGAAACATGGTCCATTAGCAATAGTTGATAACAAAACAGTATCTATAGTTATAGCTAATAAAAATCATGAATATGAAAAAATGTTATCTACTATTAATGAAATTAAATCTAGAAGTGGTAAAATAATATGTATTACAAATAAAAACAATCTTAAACTAGAAGGTAAGGTAGATGATATTATATATATACCAACTATAAATTATGATTTTGAAGCATTTATTAATGTAGTTGTTTTACAATTATTTGCATATAATGTAGCAAACCTTAATAATTGTGAAATAGACAAGCCTAGAAATCTTGCAAAATCAGTTACTGTTGAATAAATTATTTTTTCAGATTTCTAAAATTAAGAGGTTTTTATTGCTAAAAGATAACATTTTATACAAAACACCATATTTTCTATAAGTACAATTGCACTTACAAATAAAATAAATAAAAACTATTTATAAATCAGATAATATTTTATTAATATCTTTTGCAACATATAATTTATTTTTTACTTCTTCTAAGATTCCTAATTCTACCAATTTTAATATTACTCTTTTAGAAGTATTATAATTTTTAGTATTTAGTATTTCTTTACCTTTCTTTATATCAATATAAGGATTAGAAAACAAATAATCATATATTTTAAGTACTTTAATATTAACATTTTGATCTTTTAAATTTTTTCTAGTTTGAGACCTATAATCTAATAAATTAGAAACTCTATGAATTGTTTTTTCAGATTGTTCTATAACTCCATCTAAAAAATATTCTATCCAAGAATTAAAATTACTATTCATAGAAACTTGTAACAAAGAAGAATAATATTTTTCTTTATCTTTTTCAAAATATTCACTTAAATAAAGAATAGGTTTATCTAATAATTTACACCTACATAAATATAATATTAATAATAATCTTCCTACTCTTCCATTTCCATCTACAAAAGGGTGTATTGCTTCAAATTGGTAATGTAAAATTGCAACTTTTACTAAAGAAGAATTTTCATTTGAACTATTTAAATATTCAACAAAATTATTTAGAAGATCTTTAACTAGTTCTGGATTTGGAGGATTATAAACAGATGTTTCAATAGAACTATTAATATTACCAATCCAATTTTGAACAGTTCTTATTTTGCCACTATCTTTAGAAAATCCTCTTACATCATAAAGTAATATTTCATTTAATTTTAAAATTAAATCTAAAGTAAGATCTTTACTTTCTATTTCTTTAAGTCCAAATTCTAAAGATTTAATATAATTCAAAACTTCTTTTAAATCATTATGTAAATGTTTTGAATTTATATCCATTTTAAAAACATCTGACAAAGAAGATCTTGTACCTTCTATTCTAGAACTTAATACAGCTTCTTTTTTTAAATAAGGTTTTAAAAATAAATCTGGATTAGGTAAATTATTAATTAATCCAGATAATTTTCCAAGATAGTTATTAGATAATTCTATTTTTTTAATTATAGAATTACTATAATTTATTGTAATAGGAAGTTTATTAGGTATAAATACATTATATTTATTATCTATAGTAATAATTTTTCCATTTGGATTTTTAAAACTTGATTTATCCATATTTTAAATATGAAACTAAACATTTATAAATTGTGTTAAAAATTAGTACCAAAAACCACTATTTTGGCAACATTTGCAAAAAAGTTGCCAATTTTGGCAATATTAAAGACAAAGTTTCCAAAACAACCTGTTTTTGGCAACATTTTCAATTTTTACAATTTTTTAATAAAAAAATTAATTTTCTTTAAAAGTTATTTAATTCAAATTTCTGCAAAAGATTTCTCAAAAAAAACATATACTTAAAAAATATTTAAATCTAATTATTATGTACCTTAAATACAATCCAAAATAAATTAAAATAAATTAATTATGAACTTAGAGAAATATATTAAAGAAGAAATTACAAAATTAAAAGAAAAAATAAACCAAAAAGACATTCCTTTAGCAATACAGATACCTGAAGGATTAAAACAATACTCCAAATCAATACTTGATCTATTAAAAGAGTATGAACCTGTGTTATTTGTAGATCCTTGTTACGGGGCATGTGATATAAAAGACACTGAAACACAAGAACTGAACTGTAAATCATTAGTTCATTTTGGACACTATAAATTAGTTGAACCAAGAATAAAGACATATTTTATACCAATAAAATATATTTTAAGTAAAGAACAAATAAACTATATAATAGAAGAAATACAAAAACTAAATTTAAAAAAAGTAAATTTAGTTACAACTATTCAGTATTTAAATAATATTTCTATTTTAAAAGAAGAATTACTTAAAAAAGATATAATTGTAGAGAAATGTAAGAAAACTAATAGAGTTCTAGAACATATGGTTCTAGGTTGTGATTGTTCTACAATTATTAATAAAGAAAGAACCATAATATTTATTGGAGATGGTTATTTTCATGTAAATAACCTTTCTTTCAATTACAAAACAGATATATATAGTATAAATCCTATTTCTAAAAATATAAATAAAATAAAAGTAAATGAACAATTTATAAGAAAAAGATATGGAATAATAGCTAAAGCTAGAGAATCAAATATATTTGGAATATTAGTTAGTACAAAAGAAGGACAAAATAGAATAGAACTAGCTAAAA
>CAYXWT010000019.1:0-13590 GCA_964468895.1 uncultured archaeon
TTCTTTGTACTATCTTTTGTTTTCTTTGTACTATCTTTTAATTTCTTTGTATTACCTTTTAATTTCTTTTTAAGCTTTTTAAGACCTTTAACAATATCTTCTTCGTTTTTTGCACCAGCACATATTAATTTACCATTTTTAAAAAGTAACATAGTCAATTTAGGATCATAAATTCTAACTATTGCACCAGGAAATTGTTCAGGTTCATATTCTATATTATCTAAGTTTATAGCAATATTAAATAAATCAATTTCTGTATTTAAACTTGATGTAGCTACAAGATTTACAATTTCATAAGAAATATTTCTTTTTATTTTAACATCTTTTTGAACTTCATTAATTATTTTCATAGCTTTTTTTATTGCGATTTTAATATCTTTTTCGTTAGAAGCACCAGAAACAATTATCTTACCATTTTTAAAAAGTAATAAAGAAACTTTTGGTTCACTTATTTTTAAAATTGCACCAGGGAATTGTTCAGGTTCATATTCTACTTCAGGAATTGCTGTTGCTAAATTATATAAATCTAAGCCATCTCCAATTCTACTTGAAGCAACTAAATTAACTATTTTATAATCCATTTATAACCAACCTCTTAATATTTTTTAAATAATTTCAAAAATATCTTTTTATATACAATATATTATAATTAAAAACAAAATATATATAAACCCGTTTAAAATGTAAGATAATTTGCAATTACTAACTAAAAATTAAACCATACTAAAAATGAGGTTGTTGTTTGATAAACTAATTATACTGTTAAGTACAGTTAGCAATTATTAGTTAAATTAACTAAATATTTAAACTTTACTATACAACAATTATAATATATTTGAAGATTATTTGAATTACTTTTAAATATTTTTTTAGTAACACAATTATTTAAAATCTAAAAGATAATCTTTTAAAAAATTTAAAAAAAATATAAAGGTTAGAATATTATGGCTAATAAAAGAGCAAAAGGAATAAGATCAAGAACAAGAAGAAAATTAAAAAGAAATGTTAGAGCAAAAACAACTGTAAATGAAATTATAAAACCTATATCTATTGGAGATGCTGTTCAAGTTAAAATTAATAGTTCATTCCATCCTGGTTTACCACACCCTAGAATGCACGGAAAAGGTGGATTAGTAATTGGATTTCAAGGAAATTGCCCAATAATACAATTAAAAGATGGAAATAAATCTAAAAAAGTAATTGCACATAGAGCACATATTAAAAAATTATTACAAATTCCAAAAGAAGTTAAGGAGTAAATAATATGAATGATATAAAACATGTTGATGATTTAAGTTTAGTTGAAGTAAAACAAATACTTAAAGAAAAAAAGAAAATTAAAGAACTTAATTATGAACAAAAAATGTGCTTAGATCATGCAAACTTATTTTCTAAATTAACTGTTGCAAAACTAGAGAAAATGACATTAGAACTTTTGGAAAAATGTGAAATTACAAACGAAGTTGCTAAAAAAATTGCAGATATATTACCTAATAAAATTGAATTAGATTTAATTGCAGAAAAAAATAAATGCATAACAAGTGAAAATAAAGATTCAATTCTAGAAATTGTTTTAAAATATAAAATATAAAAAAAGTAAATATATGTTAAAAGAAGCAATTGTTTTAGATAAAACACAAAGGGAAATACAATTTAAACAAACAAACATCATACAATGTTTAGGTATTTCTAACTTTGCTTTATTAGAATTGTATAGTAATACATCAGTTAAAATTATGGATAAAATATCCACAGAAAATGAAATTGTAAAAAGAATTAATTATAAAAAACTTACAAATACTGCTAAAAAAGAATTAGAAAGAGCTGTAGAAAATATAGTTTTAGAAAATGAAACTAGATTTGTAAATTTCTTTAATAATGCAAAACCTATTAGTATCAGAAGACATCAACTAGATCTTTTACCAATGGTTGGTAAAAAACACAAATTGATGCTATTAGATTACCTTAAAATAAAAGGTAAATTTAATAGTTTTGAAGATATTAGAAACATAGATATGATGCCTGATCCAGCACATATAATAGTAGGTAGAATTATAGACGAAATTGAAGGCGGGCCTGATATTAAGTATTATTTATTTATTATGCCTCAATTTAAAAAATACTAAAAATTTCTATTTTCTGTATTTATATTCAAAAAAAATAAAAGTGTTAATTATTATGTTAAGTAGACTTTATTCTTTAATGTTAAGATATTCATTTAAACCAAATCCTAAATTTAATCAAAATTTTATAATTAATAAAAAAATTATTGATAGAGTTATAGAAATAACAGATATTAGCAAAGAAGATATAATTTTAGAAATAGGACCAGGGATTGGCTTTTTAACATCAGAATTACTAGATAAATCTAAAGAAGTAATTGCAGTTGAAAAAGACATAAATATGGTTAATATTCTTAAAGATATATTTAAAAACAAAGATCAATTAAATATAATAAATGAAGATTTTCTTAATACAAATTTAGATCAATTAAAATTTAACAAAATTGTTGGATTTATACCTTATTCAATTTCTCAAAAAATAATTTATAAAATAAACAATATTTGTCAGTCTGTACTAATAGTGCAAAAAGAATTTGCTAACAAATTACTATCTCAAGAAGGATTTGAAAATTATAATGCAATATCAGTAATTTCTCAAACATATAATAATATTAAAGTACATAATAAAATTGGTAAAAGTTCTTTTTTTCCAGCACCAAAATGTGAATCTGTTATTATAGAATTAACTCCAAAATCATTTAAACTAGATGCTAGATATAACTTGTTTGTAAAAGAGATATTTAGATATTCAAATAAAGATCTATCAAAAGCAATTAAATTATCTAATAAAATTTTAAAAATAGACTTAAAGTTTTTTGAAGAAAATATATCTGATAATTTAAAAAGTAGAAAAGTAAAATTATTAAATGTAAAAGAAATAAAAGATATTTATTCTAAACTTTACAAATAATTATTCTATTTCTTCAATAACTGATTTTTTATACTGTACTAATTTAGATATGTTTTCTTGAGCATATTTATATGCATCTTCTAATTTATCTTCACTATCAGAATAGATTTCAAACAAAGGTGTTTCAAATTCTATTTTTTCACCAATATCTTTTAAGACTAACATGCCAGAAGTTTTATTTATTGGAGCACCTGCAATTCTAGAAATATGTGTTAATTTAGAAACATCCATATCTGAAATAATACCTGTATCTACAGAATTTATTTTTTTTGTAAATTTAGCTAAAACAACATCGCTAGAACAAAAAATTGAACCTTTTTGAGCAGTAATAATTTCTTTAAATTTTTTTAGAGCATTTCCATTTTCAAGTTCTTTTTTAGCAATATTAAAACCAGCTCCATTTTCACAATGACCTGCAAGTTCTAACAATTCACCTGTAAGTTCACAGGATTTTTCTGCAAGATTATTAAAATATTTGCATTCTAATATTTCTAAAACTTCTTTTGCTTCTAATGATGCTCCAAAAGAGTGCCCACAAGGTGTTTCAGCATCTGTTAAAACAACTTTTATTTTTAAACCTAAAGCCTTACCAACTTCGATAAATTTTTGAGCCCATCTATCTCCATCTTCTTTTGTAATTACTTTTACTTCTCTACCAACAGGTACATCTATAAGTACATGTGTAGCTCCAGCACTAACTTTTTTAGAAAGAACAGATGCAATAACAACCCCTTCAGGATCTAATCCTAAATCATGTCTCACTTTTATGAGTTTATCATCTACTGGTGATAGATCTAATTTTCCATTCCAAGCAACAATACCATTTGTTTTTTCAACAATGTCTTGAAACTCTTCTAAAGAAAATGATACTCTTGCTAAAACTTCCATAGCATCAGCAGTTCCAGCAGCACTACTTATTGAACGAGAAGCAGTTTTTGGAATTGTATAACCTAATGATGCAATAATAGGTACCACAATCATAGATACTCTTCCATTTATACCACCTATAGAATGTTTATCTAAAACCATTTCTTTATTAAAATGCAATTTTTTTCCAACATTTACAAGTGCTTTTGAAAAGTAAATTGTTTCATTTAAATCTAAATTATTAATATAAGTAGCAGTCATAAAACCACTAATTTCTGCGTCTGATAATCTATCTTCAAATATATCTTCTATAATTTCATAAATTTCTTGTTCATTTAAAGAATTATTTCTAATTTTTTTAATAATATATTCTACAGATTTAGGATAAGGCATAACACTAACTTCTACGTCTTGATCATTACTTAATTTTAATTGGTTAGCAACATTTTTAAATAAACCAACATGCTCCATATCTACAAGATTATTAGAAATATTTGTAATACAGATTTCAGATATATCTTTATTTTTAATACTAATTCTTGTATTAGTAGGAATTTTTAATTTTGCAGAATTTTCATTATTTAAAACAACTATTGATTTATCTGAATCTAAGTCTAATATCTTTACTTTTAAGTTTATACTCATTTAAAACACCATTTTATCTTTTTCAAAAAAAGTTATTAATTTAAACATAATATAGATACTTTACTATCATAAGTATTATAAATATAGTATTAAATTATAATTATTAAAATATAAATAAAAGCAATAATAAAGCAAATGTATGAGAAATTAACTTTTTTAACAAACCTCATTACTAAATCAATAGTAATATAACCTACAACAAAAGCAACAATTAAAGAAATTAATATATAATAATTAAAAGTAATATTGCTAAATAATAAAATAAATAATTCAGCTGCAAAAACAGTAGGAATAGATAATATAAAACTATATTTAAAAGAATTTTCTGCATTAAATTTTTCTAAAAGTAAAACAGAAGTTGTAATTCCACTTCTACTAATACCTGGAAGAACTGCAAGACCTTGACAAAATCCTAGGAAAAAAGAATTTTTAAAAGAAAAATCAGAACTAATTTTATTTTTAGTGTTTTTCTTTAATTGTAATACACCTGTAATAATAAGTAATATTGCAATAATCAAAGTTACAAAATTAAGATTTAATGAATCTAAGTAATTATCTAAAACTAAATAAATTGGTAAAGATACAATAATAGTAATAATAAACGCAAAAAACAAAAATCTTAATATTTTTGTAGATTCATCTATTTTTTTCTTTTTAAAATTAAATAAACTTTTTAAAGAATTAATATTTATAATTTTAAAAATTTCTTTTCTAAAATAAATAAATGCTGCAAAAACAGTTCCTAAATGTAAAAATATAGAATAATCTAAAGCTAAAGATGGAGATATATTTAAAAAATTACTAAAAATAATAAATAGACTTCCTTGCGAACTAATTGGCAACCATTCAAAAACACCTTGAATTACTCCTATTAATATAAAATCAAAAACATTCATAATAAATATTAGAAACCATTTATTTTAAAATAAGAACTTTACTTAAAGAATATATAGACTAAATATCAAAAATAAATTGATTAAATATGGATAAATTTCATCACTTATTATGGGGTGCAATATTTTTTTTAGTAATTTACTTCTTTACAGAATCACTTATATTTAGTGATGGGCCAAATGTTTTTTTATCTTTATTAATTTGTTTAGTATATTCTTTATTACCTGATTTAGATTTAAAAAGTTCTTGGATAAAAAATCAGTTCAACAGTATTGTATTATACTTAATAGTTATGAGTATAATTTTATATTTTGCAACATCAATAATTGCATTTTTAATAACAACAATTATTTTAATTGTAATAGAAATTATACTACAATTATTAAAACATAGAGGTATACTTCATTCACCAGTATTTGGAATCATACTTGCAATACCATTAATATTTATTAATTATCCATCATGGTCTTATTTTATTGCTGGCTGTATAGGAATTATATCTCACTGGATAGTAGATAAAGTTAAAAGCAAATAATTTTAAAAATCTATTTTTGAGGTTTAATAAATAACAATAATACAAAAATAATTAAAATACCAACTAGTAAATATTTAAAATTAAATTTACCTTTATTAAAACTAAACAAAGCACTTATTTTTGATAAATTAGAGTCTACATTAGTTTCTGATTCTACAGATAAATTGAGATCTATATTTTTGCTTATAGGAATAAATCTTAAAGTAATATCTTTTAATTTATTTTTTTCAAAACCATCTTGAGCATAACAAGAAATAACATATAAATCTTTAGTTAAAGTTTTATTATTATCTACTGAAACTATTAAACTAGTAGTATTATAAGAAGAATCTACAATTTGATTTAAACTTAAGTTTTCATCAGTATCACAACTTAAAGAAAAGTAATAATCATCAGAAGTAGATTTTAAAGTAATATCTATCACATCTTTATCGTTAACGCTATTTAATATAAAAAAGTCTCTAGAATAATTATAACCTACAAATTTAGGTTTTGAATGATCTTTAGTATTAGAAAAATATATTGGAGAATTATTATATTTAAGATTTAAATAAATTCTATCAGTATCTAACAAATTATCATATTCATCATACAAATCAATTTGAAATTTAAGTTTAGTATTTTTATCAAAGTAATTATTTGTAGAAATATAAATATAAAAGTTATTTGAAAACGCATTTTCAAAATAAATTATTGAATCTGATAAATCAAGATCAACATTATTATTTTTAGAACCAAAAACTTCATAAGACAATTCAATTCTAGGATTTTTATAAGTTTCAATATCTTGTTTATTAAAATTAACAATAGAATTGAAACCTATACTTAAATCTGTATTTTTAGATAAATAAAAAGTATTACCAGCAGCATCAGAGTTATCTATTTGATTTATTTCCAATAAATTGTTGTTTGCAAATATATTTAATGATATTAAAACTAGAAATAATAATGATAATAAATTAAATATAAATCTTTTTTTAAATAACATAGCTTTCACTATATAATTAAGGAGAGTTAAGTTATTTAAATAGATTTATTTTTTAAATTAAGATGTTAATTTACCTGCATTATCACTTGGTGAAGAATTATAAATCTTCATAACACTTAAAACCAAAACACCTTTAATAGGATAATTCTTGTTATTATCTTTAATCCATTTTTTAGCAACATCAAAATAATCTCCAGATATATAATATTCTGAATTACAAATATATTGATAACTATCATAATCTTTAGTAACTAATAAACTTACAATTTTATTACTTTGAACATTATCATAAGTCTTATTAAAATAATTATCAATAATTATGATTTTATCATTATAAATAAATTTCGCAGCAACAGTACACACATTTGGTATTTTCTCTATTGAACAAGTTCCTAATTGAACACATTTAACAGAATTAATAAAATTAAAATTCATATCTAGACTCCTTATTTACAAAAACACAGAGGATGGGATTTGAACCCACGGACAAGTTTCCCTGCCACTTAGTTTCGAACCAAGCACCTTAAACCACTCAGTCACCTCTGCAAAATAACATCATTAATAATACATAAAATGAATTTTAAAATTTGTGTAGCACTATCTTCTTCGTTTATGTTTTTAATTATAATTTTTAAGGATGAGAATATAGTTACTTCTGAATCTTTATGTTTAATAGTTATAAAAAAAGGTATACTTTCTTTTTCAACAAATATTTTTTTAAGTTTAAATTTATTTAATAATTTTTCCAAGTCTATTTTTTTAGTAAATTTAGGGAAAAACTCAAAACCAGGAGTAGCTTTACAGGGATCTAAAATAAATTGATCTACAGTTATTTCTTTAAATTTAGCACCAAGCATATTTAACATCATGAAAATTTATTTTTTAAAAATTATATTATTTGATTTACCACACCATCAACCAAAACTGGTCTTTCTTTAAATTTAGGATCTACTAACACTATTTTCCAAACTGGCCAATATATAGATTCTACACCTACAAACTCTAATTTACCCCATAATTTTTGTAAATTACCCTTAATATCAGATATATTGTTTTCAACTTCAAAAATACTACTAGTAGGCAATTCTTTCTTTCTTAAAGGTAAAATATTTAAAGAACCAATAATATTATGATTTGCTGAAAAAGGTACATCAAAATTACTAGATAATTTATAAATTTCAACATCGTGCTTTTTAGTAATGTTTACTAACAAATTTTGTTTAAAGAATTTAATTCTTTCAACAATTAATGTTTCATCTAAATCAATTTCTTGAGTTAAAGAATAGATTGTACTTTGTTTTTTTAAGAGATATAATAAATCTAAATCAGATTCTGAAAACAAAGGTAATTTTGTTAAGCCTTTAGATGCTCTAAAATTATTATTTACAAAATGTAATAGTTCACCAGTAATTGAATCTGCATAACAAACATTTCTTTTAAAATTATCATTATTATCATAAAGATTAAAATAAATTTTATATACAAGTCTATGATATAACGAACTTTCATTAACAGTTTCTTTATTTTTAAAAAATAAATAAGATTTAGGAATTGTAGTTTTAGCTTTTTTTTCAGCAAGCTCTTTACTTATTCTTAATGGAAAACATTCACAAATTTTATTATTTTCTTTGTCTACTTCTTCTAATTCTTCAGCAATTTCTAAAGCATCTATATCTTTAAGTTTAACTTTTTCTTCAACATTATCATCGTTAGGAACAGTATCAAAAACATTATCATCTTCATCTACAACTTCATGATTAGAAGGATTTTCTAGTTTATCAATTTCTTTTTTAATTTCTTCAACATTATCAATATTAGATATATTTTCTTCTCTAATAAACAACTCTTTATTTTTTAAAATAATATTTAGTTCATTTAATTTTTTAAGAACTTTTTTCCAAGAAACTTTACTACGATATTTAATATTTATAATATCAAGAATATCCTGAGCATAATTTTCTTTAATTGTTCTTGTTTTTTTAATTTTATTAAATATTAGATTACTAGCCCTTTCTATCACTTCTTCATCACTTATGTCTTCTACTTGTCTAATAGTTTCTGCATCTCTACCTTCATGTTGAGAAGCACGAGGCTTAATTTTTAAAATAAAAGCTCTACTACTTTCTTCTCTTCTATCACCTATAAGTGCAACACCTACAGGAAGTGTTTTAATAAAATTAGGCTTTTTATATTCTTCAGGAATTATTGCAGGCATTCTTTTATGAATTGCTTTAATATCATCATTAAAAACTAATTTATGACTTATAAAAATATCTACTTGACTTAAAACTTTACTATTTATTGCAGAAGGTTGTTGAGTTGCAAATACTAATGAACAGCCTGGTCTTCTACCTTGTTTAACATATTCAACAACAGCTACAGTTGCAGGAGTTTGTGTATTTCCTGAAGGTATTAAGGTGTGAGCTTCATCAATATATAACCAAGTAGGTGGAATTTCTATTTCTAATAATAAATCTGGATTTTCTTCTTTAGTTTCAAATTTTTTAATAGCATCTTGTCTAGTCACAAGCTTTCTAGCAGAAAGTATTCTTCTAGCTAATATTCCTATAACTAAAGCTGTAATATTATCATCTAAAAAACTAGTATCTAAAATTGTTAATTGACCTTCTCTAGAAAGTTTAGTTAAAGGAGTTCCATGGTCACTAAAGACACCCCAAGACTTTGCAGCTTCGAACCTAGATACTAATGCTCTAATAGAATCTGGTTTATAACCTTTTTGTGAAGATTTAAATTCAGTATTATTCTGTAAACAATAAATAATATCACCTAAAGTAAATTGACTACCTTTTGGTAATATTTCTTTAAGTTCGCTATCAGATTTAGGATCTCCAGCTATATAACCATTTTTAACAAAACTTAAAGTTTTTTCTAAAAGAAGACCTGTTGGATTAAATCTATCTATTGCAAAAGTTAAACACCAATCTTCTGATTCTAACATAGAAGGAAATAAAGAAAATGTCTCATCATAAGTATCTTTAGATATTTTATCTACCATACCATCTGGTACAAATACTTTTAAATTATCTAAACCTTTTGGTTTTAAATTCCATTTTTCTAAAATTTCAAGTTCTTTTTTTTCTTGATTTGGAAATCTCATTGACCAGAAAACACCAACTGGATCAACAACGATTTGGCCTATAAAAGGATTAGTAACTGCAAGTTCTTCAGCAATAACCCCTAAACCATAACTTTTACCAGATCCACGTGATCCATCTATAAAAACAATATGTGGGTTTAGACCATCCAACCTTATATTTTTATCTTTTAAATCATCTTCATAAACCTTACCTAAAAAAGCAGAAGATTTAGAACCATATTGTTTCAAAATGGATTTTTTTCTACCAATATATACAACAGATTTATCTTCTAAATCTTCTAATAATTTTAATTTAGGTTTAATTGTAGTATCTATTTCTTTATTATCATTATTTTTAACGATATGATCTGGTACATATTCTTTAGAACCTAAAGGTACATTAGAATTATCTAAATCTTTAGAGTTCTTTGAATGTTCTGAACTTTCTAAAACTTTATTTTTAGAATCATCTTTAGATTCCATTTCTTCAAAAAAATCTGATTTTTCAGAATTATGTTCTTTAATCACACTCATAATAATCTTCTCAAAATTATTTCTACAAAAATATATTTTATTAATATAATATATAAAAGAAATAGTATTTAAATAGTTAATTGTTAATCTATCTAGAATATATCTCAGAATGTACAAAAACAATTAAACTATATATGAAAAACATAAGATACAAGCTTTAAACTCGCATAGTCTTAAGACTTTAGCTTTGAATCAATTTTCTATTTGTACAGATATTTTTTATACACACACAATTTTCTTGGGTTGCAACAAAAGGATTTGAATATGAAGGACAATTAGATGATGATTTCACATTATAAAATGGAACCCATTTTTTATTAATACAAACAGTTTCTGTTGATGAACAGGAACTAGGTTGTGGGACACATTCATTATTATTATTACAAACTTTTTGTTCAATTACAGTTGGCGCATTTATATGTTCAGGATTTATAAAAGTTAAATTAAGATATTTACAATACTCTGGATAACCATGCATAACAATTCCAAATTTTGTAGATGTACATTCTTCAAAAGTTGTTGGTTCTTCAGCTATACGTCGACTCGTAGAAACAGTTATTGTATCTAAGTCTATTGACATTATTCTGGGGTTATAATTTTCAGAATTCATACCCACAATAATCATAATAGTTAGCCCTATAAAAAAAATTACAATGCCAAATATTAAATTAGATACCATCCTAGCTTCATCTTTAGAAAGTTCTTTAGTCTTATTGTATGTAACATTATACTCTAATTTCTTATGCTTTAATAGATATCTAATTATTATTATAGGTATGATTGAAAAAGTAACTACTGCCCCTAAACTACTTAGAAAATAATATCTAGAATTAAACGAAATTAAAAAAAGACTAGCTACAATTAAATAGAATAAAAGAAATATAGTTCCAATTCTGGCCCAATTATATAATTTAAATAGACCAATTCCTAAAATAAAGCAAGCTATTACAAATATAAGATTAATTATTATTAAAAATATACTCTTCCAAACTCCTATAAGTAATAATGCAAGTGCAATTACACCTAAAAAAATTAGATATATAAAAATTAATCTAATTACATCCCGAAGTTTCATTTTAATCCAAATTAAATTATTGTCAAAACTCTTTAAATAACTAACTGTTAGATTATAATTTTGGTAAACTACTAGCATTTGGCTCAACAGAAAGGCTAGAAATGTCTAATCCAAAAGAATTATGAAACATATATAAAAACAGACTTAATACCAACAATTTTTACTAGTAACAATAAACTTTAAAACAAGACCTAATCATAAACCATTAACAGTAGAAAGTCCTAAAAATATTATTATTTAATTAAAATATCTGGATAATTTGAATAAACACCATCTACTTTAATTTTATCAAGTTTTAAAATTTCAGATTTATTATTAGCAGTAAAAACAAAAACTTTCAACCCAAATATATGATAAAATACTACCCAAAATCTATTTATAAATTTATAATTAACATGTACAGAATATATGTTTTTAAAACCAAAAAATTTAATTAAATTAGCTGGATATGCCTCAAATAAAAGTCCAACTTTAACTTTTGGAAATAACTTGTTAAATTTTAATAATTCTTTTATAAGAAAAGAAGAAACAATAAAATCAGAATAATCAAATCTACCTTTTTTAATATATTTGGACAATAACTTTACAAGTGGTTTTGCAGAATTTTCTGATTTTAATTCTATATTTAATTTACATTTACCTTCAATTAAATCTAAAACTTTTTCTAAAGTAGGTATTTTAGAATTGTCTTTTAATCTAATTTTATTAAGATCTTCAAGATTTGTTTCTGATATTTTTAAAGCCTTGTTTGAAACCCTTTTAGTAGTAGAATCATGAATTACAATAAGTTCTCCGCTTTTACAAACCTGTATATCTAATTCAATATATTCTACATTTAGTTCTAAAGCCTTTTTAAAAGACGAAATTGAATTTTCTAAACAATAGGCACTAGCGCCTCTATGTGCAAAAATTATCATCACAATCACAATTTAAATGAAATAACCAACATACATTCTAAATAGTATTATTATTAGAAAAAAATATAAACAAATAGGCAAAATTAACAATATTCTTTAATTACAAAAACAGCCTTTAAAAATCATATTTTTAAAATTATTGTTTAATAAAATATTATGATTATTATGAAAATACAAAAAGTAAAAGATATTAAAAAATCTGTGAAAAAATATTATGATAAGTCTACAGAAGAAGAGTGGGACAGATTATTTGTAAATCCATACCATAAATTAGAATGGGATACAACCCAAATATTTTTAAAAAAATATTTACCTAAAAAAGGTTTAATTTTAGATGCAGGAGCAGGACCTGGAAGATATTCTATTGATTTAGCTAAAAAAGGATATAATATGGTTATTTTAGATATTGCTAAAGAAAATATAAATTTAGCTAAAGAAAAAGTAAAAATTAAAAAACAAGAAAACAAAATAAAAGAATTTGTTTTAGGAACTATTGTTAATTTATCTAAATTTAAAAATAATTCTTTTGATGCTGTAATTTGTTTAGGAGGACCATTGTCCCATGTAAAAGAAAAAAATAGAAAAATAGCAATTAATGAACTTATAAGAGTTGCAAAAAAAAATGCACCTATATTTATTTCAGTTATGGGAAGATATGCCATACTTTTAAATGCAATAAAATATTGGCCTAGTGAAATTAGGAATTCAGCTCATTTCAATAAAATATATATTAACGGAGATGATTTCAATTGGGGTTACAAAAAACAAGGTTTTGGAACATACTGCCATTTCTTTACAGTTGAAGAATTAAATAATTTGTGGCCTAAAAATAAAATTGAAATATTAGATGTTGTTGGATTAGAAGGTCTTACATCTACACAAAAAAAAGAATATAATAAAATAAAAGATAAAATTATTCTAAAAAATTGGTTAAAAGCTCACAAAAAACTGTGTACAACAAGAATAATTGCAGATATTTCTACACATATACTTACAATAATGAAAAAGAAATAAAAAAATAATTTAAAAAGCGCAGGAGACGAGATTTGAACTCGCGTAGTCGTA
>CAYXWT010000020.1:0-9726 GCA_964468895.1 uncultured archaeon
ATTTTATCTCCTATTTTTGGAAATTTATTATTTTCATTTAATTTTAAAGCAATTATTTCTCCTTGTTTAGCAGATGTGATTTTATTATTAATGTCTAATTGTAAACTTTCTACTTTTTGTTCTATTACTCCTGTTTTAGGACCTATAATTAATATGTTATCATTGAGATATATTGGATGTCCATGTATTTTTATTTCCGCAACATTTATTTTTTTAAATAGTTTAATTATTTTTCCAATATATGTTTTTTGTCTAGTAGCTTTAGAACCATATTGGTTTGTCCATTCATTTATTGGTTTACCTAAATAAAAACCACTACTAAAATCTCTATTATATACTTTTTTAACTTGTTTTATAAGTTGTTCTTTAATTTCATCTGTTAATTTATTTTTATTGTATAAATCTATTGCTTTTCTGTAAGCACTTACTACTTCTTTAATATATTCAGGACTTCTTCCTCTTCCTTCTATTTTTAAAACATCAACTTTACTATCTAATATTTTTTCTATAAATGGAATTGTACAAAGATCTTTTGGACTTAAAATATAATTATTATGAACTTCTAGTTCTTTATTAGTTTCAGGATCTTTAATAATATATTTTCTTCTACAAGGTTGAATACATTTACCTCTATTAGCTGAAGTAGAATCACCATATAAAAATTGAGACATAAAACATCTTCCACTAAGAGCTACACACATAGCTCCATGAACAAATATTTCTATTTCTATGTCTTTATCAATATGTTTACATTCTTTTTTTATTTCGTTTATATCTTCTAAGCTACATTCTCTAGCTAAGATAAATCTTTTAATTCCAAGTTTATAATATTCTTTTATAGCTTCTATATTACTAACACTAGCTTGAGTACTTAGATGTATAGTTAAATTAAGTTCTCTACATAATTTAATTACACCTAAATCCCAACAAATAATTGCATCTATTTCTATTTTTTTTGCTTCAATTAGTATTTTTTTTATTTTTTTTATTTCATTATTAAAACAAATTATATTTACTGTTAAATATACTTCAACATTTTTACTATGTGCATAATCTACTATTTTTTTAAGTTCATTAATTTCAAAGTTTTTAGCTCGTTCTCTCATGTTTATACCTTTTATTCCAAGGTATACAGCATTACAACCATTATCAATTGCAGTGATTAACATTTCTTTATTTCCAACAGGAGCTAAAAGTATTTGTTTTCTGTTTTTATTAAAATTATTTTTTTTAATCATAAATACTCAAATTTACTTCTAAATATATTTATTATTAATATTTAATTAACAAATACATTATAAATATATGATTTTAAAAGTATTTTTCTAAAGAGAATAAGTGTAGTAATTTTATTATAATAAAGGAATATAAATAAATTAAAAATAGAAAATATTAATCTTTAAATTTTTTTACTAAATTAATATTTCCTTTCATATCCCATGCTCCTAATCCAACAGTATCTAATGCAGTAATTATTTTATGGTTAGGAAATATCTTTTTAAGATTATAGACCCCAGCTTGACAAGCTAAAACAATATTTACATTTCCATGTAATTGATCTTTTTTTAGTTGATCAAAATCACATGCCATTCCAATTAAATCTGTATCAACAACTATATATCCATCTTTTTTTAATCTTTCTGCTAATTCTTTCATTTTTTTTAAACCACCTGTTTCGCACATTCTTGCACAAGAATTACAAGATACAATTCCAATTTTATCTTTTTTATCTAATTGTGCCTTAATTAAACCATATGGTTTAAATTCTGTAATAATCATATATATTTCACTTTTTTTAATATTTTATAATCATTTTAATAATAATTATAATTATATATATACTTTTAAGAATCTATTTAAAAGGACATTGTTCTAAATTAAATTTATTTTAAAATAATTTAATTTTTAGAAAAACAGTTTTTATTCTTTTGTTAATATAATTATAGTATGAAAGAAGTACAAGATTTTTATAATAAATATCAATATCCTAAATCTAAACAATATACTAATAAACAAATTAAAAAAAACAAAAAAATATTATTAAATATACTTAAAATTGGGAATCTTGATTTAGAAAAAATAAAAAATAAAAGAATATTAATTGCTGGTTGTGGAACTGGAGAAAAATCTATATTATTATCTAAATATAAAGCAAAAGTAAGTGCTATTGATTTTAGTAGTGGACAACTAAATGAAGCTAAAAATAGAGCTAAAAAACAGAATGTAGAAATAAAGTTTTATAAAAAAGATATTTTAAAAGATAATTTAGAAGATTTAGGTAAATTTGATATTATTCTTAGTTTAGGTGTTTTGCATCATACAAATAATGCTAAACTTGGTTTTAGTAAAATTTGTAAATTACTTAATAAAAATGGAATTATAATTATTGGCTTATATCATAAATATGCTAGAATTAGATTTAGAATATTAAGATTTGTTTTTAGAAATTTTGTATCAAATGAACCAGATAAATTAATTAATTGGATTCTACATAAACAAAAACTTTCTAAAAATCTTAAAAAAGCACCAATTAGTACTTTATATGATAGATATGCTATTCCTTTTGAATCATATTATACTGTTAAAGAAGTAAAAAAATGGTTTAAAGGAAATAATATTCTTTTTACGAAAAATAGTAAAAACGTAAATGGAATTGAATTTTTAAAAATCTTTGAGAAAAAAACTATTTTTTTTATTAGTGGTATAAAAAAATAAAAACAGTTTATTTTTTCAGAGACTTTGATTTAATATTTTTAATTATCTTCTTTGGTTTTTTAATTTTAATATTAATTTTAGGACTTGGATCAGACCAGGCAATAATACCTAAAATTATCATATCAGCAATTAGAGTTAAAAATATTAAAAAGGGTATTACAAATCCTATTTTTACTAATGCTAATTCTGAACTATATCCTCTTTTTTTGAAAATTGTCCAACAACAGATAATATCAAATACTATTATTCCTAATATTGCTAAAAATGATATAAATATTCCTATAAAAGGTATAAAAATAAAAACAAATGGTGCTATTATTATAAAACCATATTTCCAATCATAATCTGAAAGTATTGGTTTTAAGAAAAAATTTGCAAATGGTATCCAAGCAATCCAAGATTTATCATAATTTAATTTTTTAGCAATAGTTGACCAAGTAAGGGCATAATAAATATATACTAATAATGCTAAAATCATAGTACCTATTAAAATAATAAAAAACACAATACTTAAACCAGTTGCTAACCATGAAAATAAACCTACAAATACATTTGGATTTATAGTTTCAAACATATTTTTTAAAATATTTAAAGAATTATTATTTATTATTTCATTTAATATAAACATATTTATCTTTCTTTTTAATTTTTAAAACTTACAATCTAATAGTTTTTATTAATATCATTTTTTATTTTTTTTCTAAGTTCTAAATCAACTTCATCTAAAGATTTTTGCTTTTTATTACTGTTATCTTTTTCATCTTTGTCTTTCCAGGCAACTTTAGAAATAATAACTAAATCTACAATAAAACCAAAAAAACTAGTAAAAGGTATTATTATTGCAATTTTTAATAATGCTAATTCACTAGCATAATTTCTTCTTTTGTATATTTTACCAGTCCAAATTATATCTAATACAATAATAGTTATAATTACTATTAAATAGAAAATTAGAAAAATTAAATTTTCGAAAAAATTAGAAAAAGAGCAATGAATTATGATTGGTATTAATATTATAAAACCCCACAACCAATTTTTTTTAGCTAAAATAGGTTTTAAGAAAAAATTAACAATAGGTATCCAAGCAATCCAATAATATTTATAATTTAATTTTTTAGCAATAATTGCCCATGATAAAGAATAATAAATATAACAAATTATAACTAAAATAATTACTACAATTAATATTAAAAATTTAAATATATTTATTGAACTATTAAAAATATTTAAATATTTTAATATATTTAGATTTAATAAATTATTTAGAATAAACATATTTTATATCAACAATTTCTTTTCTATTATAAATATTGAATTTACCAAAATATATATAAATCCGTTCATAAATATGTTTTATATATATATATTACTAATTATTAACATATTAAAAAAAGGCAAATTATGATTGAAATATTAGAACCAACTAAAAAAGAATTAAAAGTACTTGCAAATTTTAAAGAATGTTCTTGGATTAATATTGAAAATCCTACTGAAAAAGAAATTAAATCTATTTCTAATTTGTTAAAAGTAAAGTCAGAAGATTATAGTGATTTTAGAGAAGATGTTTTATCTTTAGAAGATATGGAAGAAATTCCAATGATTGATAAATTAGATGACATCACTTTTATTATTACTAGAACTCCTCAAAAAAGAAAATCTAATAATATTAAATATTATACAGTTCCATTAGGTATTTTAATAACTAAAAAATATATTATCACAATTTCTTTTGTAAGAAATCAAATTGTAGAAGAATTAAAAACAAAATGTACATTTAATTTTAAAATAATTTTATTAACATTAAAATTAATGCTTATTTCTTCCAGAGTTTATTTAAGATATTTAAAAGAAATTGATAAAAAAATAAATTCTATAGAAACAAAATTAGAAAAAGCACAAAAAAATAAAGAAATAATGCAATTATTAGATTTAAAAAAATCATTAGTATACTTTAATACTTCTTTGAAAAATGATGAAATACTAATAGAAAGAATGTCTAAAACTAAATTATTTACTGCTACTGAAGATTATAAAGACTTAATTGAAGATGTAATTGATGAAAATAAACAAGCTATAGAGATGACAAGTATATATTCAAATATTATTAAAGATACTTTAGATGTGTTTTCTTCTATAATATCTAATAATTTAAATGCAGTTATGAAGTTTTTAACTTCTGTCACTATTATTATTGCACTTCCTACACTTATTGCTAGTATTTATGGTATGAATGTTACTCTTCCATTTCAAAATCATATATTTGCATTTTCAATAGTTATTTTAATTAGTGTTACTTTTTCTTTAATAGGTGTTTTAATACTTAAAAAATGGAAATTATTTTAAATAATAATTTAAAAATAAAAGCAGTCTATTGGACAAGTTAATAGGTTTTCTCCAATATAATGTTGACAAATATTATTACCACAATGATTATAATTTGAAAAATTCATTCTTCTAAAGTTTCCATATAAATTATTATTAGAATTATTGTTACTACTAATAATTTCTATGTTATTGAAATTATTTTCTAAGTTTATTAAATCTGTACTATATATGTTTTGAAATATTAGTACCAAAACCATAGTTATTACTAAAAAGACGGCTCTATTCTTTAAATACATAAATTCCCCTCCAAAAATTAAGCTTATAGTTGATGTTATAATTTATTTGTTATATAAAATATTTACTTTTCTTTAAAAAAATTAAAATCTAAAATTGATGATATCATTTTTAAAAAATAGATTGTTATAATAAGACTTTATATTAACATCTTATTATATAAAATTATACTTAAAAATATAAAGTTTGATTAGTATTTGACTTTATAAACAATACCCTTAACTAACCTAATTAAATTATCATTGAACTTTAGTAAACATATATTTAAATTAACTTAAGAATTAGGATATATAATTATTATATATTTAAAGTAATTTAATAATTAAAAAAATAAAAGAGGTTGATTATATGACTAATGCTTTAGTTGAAATGGGTAATGCAACTATTAATCCTTTTGTTCATATTTGGAATAATTTAATACAATATTTACCAGGATTAATTGGTGCAATAATTGTTTCTTTAATAGGTTATTTAATAGCATATATTATAGGTAATATAGTAAAACATGCGTTAGATAAAGCAAAATTAGATTCTTGGGTTTGTAAAAGAGGATATAGTAGATCTTTATTAAATATCAAACTATCTGTTCTTATTGGACAACTAGTTAAATGGGGTGTATTTATTGCTTTTTTAGCTCCTGCTGCAAATTTAATTAAATTAACTATTTTATCAAATTTAATTACAACATTTGCTTTATGGATACCTAATTTAATACTTGCAATAATAGTTGTTGTTATTGGAATTATTTTAGGAAGAACTGTTTCAAAATCTATACATAGTAAAGATCATAAAGGTTCTAAGTTAGTTGCAGATATTTTAGAAATAGTAATAGTAATTGCTTTCTTAGATATTGCATTAAATCAAATTGGAATTGCAATTGTTTTTGTTGAACAAGTTATTTTGGTGATAATTGGTGCAATATTAATAACCTGTGCAATTGTTGTAGGAATTGGATTTGGAAATTCTATTAGAAAACATGCAGATTCTATTGTTACAAAATATATAGATAAAAAGAAATAATAATTAAAAACAGTTATTTCTTTTCTTTTTCTTTATTTTTTAAAAATTAATTTTATTAAATATACAATTGTTGGAACTATTAAAAATATTAAAATATGATCATTATCTATTAAATGAAATCTATTTATAATAAATATTCCTATATACCAACCTATTAAATATACTAAATTGTGCTTTTTAAATTTTATTATTAATGGATAGCATAAAATTAATATTAGTATTATTACTATTATTAAATAATATTGTCTCCATGATTGACCCCAAATAATATCTATTATTCTTGTAGATATTAAAAAAATTGCAGAAAATATTATTCCATGTAAAACTCTACTAATTAGAAAAAAAACACCTTCTTCAAGATTTTGTGTACTTTTTATAATTGAACTCATATTTAAATTAAGAGTAATATGTTTATATTTTTATTGTTAATATATAATATTATGAATAAGAGTAAATCTAATAATAATGATCTTACATATTATCAATTATCTATTACAAAAATAGTAGATTTATTAAAAACAAATTTAAATTTAGGATTAAATAATACTGAAGTTAATAATAGATTTACAAAATTTGGTTATAATGAATTAGAAGATAAAAATAAAGTGTCTGCTTTTAAAGTTTTTATATCTCAATTTAAAAGTAGTATTATTTATATTTTAATATTTGCAGTTATTATTTCTTTATTACTAGGAGAAATAGTAGATAGTATAATTATTTTTATAATTTTAATACTAAATTCTATATTAGGATTTGTTCAAGAATATAATGCTGCTAAATCTATTGAAGAACTTAAAAAATTATCTACCTTTAAAGCAGTGGTATTAAGAAATTCACAAAAAAAAGAAATTGATTCTAAATTATTAGTTCCTGGAGATATAATTTATTTTGAAGAAGGTAATAAGATTTGTGCTGACTGTAGAATTATTGAAAATAATAATTTAAAAGTAGATGAGTCTTCTTTAACTGGTGAATCTGTTGCTGTTGAAAAAAATATAAGTGTTATTTCTAAAGAAAGTACTATTTCTGAACGAAAAAATATGCTTTTTTCTGGAACTCTAATAACTAATGGAACAGCTAAAGCAATAGTTGTTAAAACTGGTATGAAAAGTGAAATTGGTAAAATTGCTAATTTAATTTCTACAAATAATTCTAAAAAAACACCTCTTCAAATTAAATTAGATAAATTAGGTAAAATTCTAGCTTATATAGTAATATTTGTATGTATAATTATATTTATTACAGGTGTAATTAAAGATAATTTACATATATATTTATTTTCAGGACAATTTATAACTTTTATTCAAAATGCAGAAGTTTGGTTAATAATAGCAGTTTCTTTAGCAGTAGCGGCTGTTCCTGAAGGACTTCCTGCAGTAGTAACTATTGCTCTTTCTATTGGTGTTAAAAAAATGCTTTCTAAAAATGCATTAATTAGAAATTTACCTTCAGTAGAAACTCTTGGAGAAACCAATATTATTTGTACTGATAAAACAGGTACTTTAACTAAAAATGAGATGACTGTAAGAAGATTATTTTTAGATTTAAAAGAATATGAACTAGATGGTACTGGTTACTCTAAAATAGGTAATATTTTAGAACCAATATCTAGAAAAAAAGAAATTGTTTCAAATATTTTATTTAAAATTGGAATCTTAGCTAATAATTCAGATATAGAAAAAGAAGAAAATTTAAAACTAAAAACTATAGGTGATCCTACAGAAATAAGTTTGTTAATTAGCTCTTTTAAAAATAATATTGATTTTAGAGATTTAAGAGAAGCAAATCCAAGAATTTTAGAAATTCCTTTTTCTTCTAATAGAAAACTTATGAGTTCTATTAATAGAAATTTAGTAGATAATAAAGAATATATTTATACTAAAGGTGCTCCTGAAAAAATACTTGATATTTGTACAAAAATATTAATTAACGGCAAAATTAAAACTTTAACTAAAGAAATAAAGGAAAATATTCTTAATAAAAATAAAGAATTTTCTTTACAAGCTTTAAGAGTATTAGGATTTTCATATAAAGATATAAATTCAAAAAAAATAAGTTCTAAAAATAAAAATCTAGAATATCTTGAAAATGAAGAAATATTTGTTGGGTTACAAGCAATGATTGACCCTCCAAGATTAGAAGTTAAAGATTCTATAATTAAATGTAAAAATGCTGGTATAAGAGTAATTATGATTACTGGAGATAATTCTTATACTGCCCAAGCTATAGCTAATGAAGTTGGAATATTAGGAACTGCTATAGATGGTAGTGATTTTTTTAAATTTGAAAAAAGTAAACAAATAAAGTTAATTGCTAAAATAGGTATCTTTTCAAGAGTTGAACCTGAACATAAACTTAAAATTGTAAAGTTATTACAAGAACAAGGTTTTACTGTAGCTATGAGTGGTGATGGTGTTAATGATGCGCCTGCTATCAAACAAGCAGATTTAGGTATAGCTATGGGTTTAAGTGGCAGTGATGTTACTAAATCTAGTAGTGATATGATACTTTTAGATGATAAGTTTAATACTATAGTTAATAGTATAGAAGAAGGTAGAGGAATATATGAAAATATTAAAAAATTTGTAAATTATCTTCTTTCTTCAAATATTGCTGAAGTATTAATTGTATTTTTTGCAATTATATTTGGTTGGTCTTTACCTATGACTGCAATAATGTTATTATGGTTAAATTTAGTTACTGATGGGTTCCCAGCTTTAGCATTAAGTTTAGATCCAAATCCAAAATATTTAATGAACTTAAGACCTAAAGGTAAAAAAGAAAATATAATTACTAAAAATATTTGGATAAGTATAATTTTAATATCTGTAATTATTTCAATTGTAGTATTATATTTATTTAAAACAAATTTAGTTTATGGATTAGATATAGCTAGAACTATGGCTTTTACTTCTTTAGTAGTTATTGAATTAGTAAGACCATTTGATATAAGAAAAGACTTTAAATTAGGAATATTTTCAAATTTGTATCTAGTGGGTGCTGTAATAATATCATTTATATTACAATTAATAGTAATATATACTCCATTAAATAAATTATTTGGATTAACTGCTCTTAGTTTTAATAATTGGTTAATTATAATATTAAGTTGTGTTGTAGTTTATACATTAAATTATATTTGTCAAAAGATATTTAAATTAAATAATAATTTGTATCTTCATAAACAATAATTATATTATCTGTATTTAGAAAAAAATATATAAAAAGAAAATAATTTTGTTAAAATTATTTTAAAATATTATTAATTTCTTTATTTAAGATTATATTATTTATCTTACCAATTTTTTCTTTTTTAATAATATTATCTTCTTCTAATTGTCTAAGTATTCTATGTATTTTCACTTTATTAAA
>CAYXWT010000020.1:9826-13221 GCA_964468895.1 uncultured archaeon
TAAGTTTCACAATTATGAAACTGATATTATCGTAAAAATAATAGTTTCAAAAATGTATATATATTGTTACACACAAAAGTATTTAGAGATAAATAAAATTAATATTTTAAATTATAGGTTTATCTTCATATAATAAATTTCTAAAAATAAAAAAGCTAAAAAATTATAATAATTTAATTATTAATAAGGTGATTTTACATTATAAACATAAATAAAAAAGAATATAACAAACTACCTATTATACAATTAGAAAATGTCTCTAAAATTTATAATATGGGTGGTACTGAACTATATGCTCTTAAAGATATAAATTTAGAAATTTATAAAGGAGACTTTATAATAATTGTAGGACCAAGTGGGTCTGGAAAAAGTACAATGATGAATTTAGTAGGTTGTTTAGATCTCCCAAGTAAAGGTGTTATAAAATTAGATTCAGAAGATATATCTAAATTAGATGAATCTAGACTTGCTAAATTAAGAGGTATTAAAATTGGTTTTATTTTCCAACAATTTAATTTAATACCAACATTAAATACTCTACATAATGTTATGTTACCTTTAGAATTTCAAAATTATTCATCTACATTAGCTGAAGAAAGATCTTTAGATGTTCTAAAAATTGTAGACCTAGAAGATAGGATTTATCATTTACCTAAAGAGTTAAGTGGAGGTCAACAACAAAGAGTAGCAATTGCTAGAGCATTAGTTGGAGACCCAGAAATTATTCTTGCTGATGAACCAACAGGTAATTTAGATTCTAAAACTGGAAAATATATTCTTGATTTTTTAAGTACTTATAATAAAAGAGGTAAAACTGTAATTATGGTTACTCATGATTTAAATATGATTAATTATGGAAATAAAATTGTATACATAAAAGATGGACACATTGAAAAAATACAATTTAATAAAAAAAATAGAAAATGAGGTAATAACAAATGATAAAATATAAAACTAAAAAAAGACTTTTAAATATAAAAATTATAAATCTTTTTATAATTTCATTATTCACATTAATATTTTTTAGTACATCTATATTTTCAGAGTCTATGGATTTAGATGCAACTTTAATAAATCAAAATCCAGATCCTGTTAGATCTGGAGATATTTTAGAACTAAAGTTTAGTATTGAAAATAATGGTGGTATATCTGCTAAAGATGTAGTTGGAGAATTACAAATTCAATATCCTTTTGTAGAAATAGATGGAGAATCTTTAGTGAAAAATATAGGCTCTATTAATTCATACCAAGATGAAGAATATTCTAGAATAACAAATTATAAACTATTAGTAGACAAAGATGCTCCAAGTGGAGGTTATGAAATAAAATTAAAATTAACAAATAGTACAAATAATAATATAACTCCTGTTTTTTCATTTAATATTGATATTATTGCTAAAGAATATGCTCAAATTATAACTATAAATAAATCAAATATTAGCTTTGGAGAAGAAGAAGATCTTGAATTTATAATTACTAATACTGGTAATTCACCTTTACAAAATATTGTATTTTCTTGGGAAGATCCTGAAGAAGTTATATTACCTGTTCTTTCAGATAATACTAAATATATTAAATATTTAGATGTAGGAGAAAACATATTAGTAAGTTATAAAGTTATGGCAAGTGTAGATGCAACTCCAGGTTTATACAAATTAAATTTAAATTTAAGTTTAGAAAATGAAGATTATCAAAATAGTGAAATAAATACAATTGCAGGTATATTTGTTGGAGGTACAACTGATTTTGCAATTAGTTCTGCTGAATCTAGTTCTGGAGAAGTATCTATATCAATTGCTAATATTGGTAATGATCCTGCTTATTCAGTAAATATAATAGTTCCTGAACAAGATAACTTTACAGTTTCTGGAAGTAATTCTTCAATAGTTGGTAATTTAGATAAAGGAGATTATACTATTGAAACATTTGATATTAAAAGTAATATCAAAACAAATGTTACTTTACCTTCAGATAAAACTAATAGTAATAGACCTTTAAGAAATAATTTTGAGGATTTAAATAAAACTACATCAACTTCTAAAGATTCTTCTAATAAATTAACAGTACTTATTGAATATACAGATTCAATTGGAATTAGACATAGTTTAGAAAAAAACATAAATATAAGTTTATCTGAAAATTCACAATTGTTAGATGCAAATGATTCAAATAGATTTAAAAAACAAAGTTCAAATGTAGATCTAAATTTATTAATCTACATAATAGTTGGTTGTTTAGTTTTATTTGGAGTTTATAAATATTTAAGTTACAGAAAAAAGAAAAAAATAGAATTAAAAATTAATAAAAAAAAAAATTGTGAATTTTAATGAATTTTTTTGGAATATTATCTTTATCTACTAATATATTAGTACATAGTAAACTTAGAAGTTGGCTTACTATTTTAGGAATAGTTATAGGTATTGGATCATTTATAACTATTTTTGCAATAGGAGATGGTATGGAAATAGATCTAAAAAACAGAATGGCTGAAATGGATTTAGATATATTAACAGTAACTACTGGTTATACTAAAGCAATGAGCGGTATGCCTAAAAGACTAGGTAAAGATGGTCCTAAAACAAGTACATTAACTTCTGATGTTCAACTAACTAATAAAGATATGTTTGCAATTAAATCTATTGAAGGAGTTGAATTTGTAACTGGAGAAATATCAGGTAAAGAAGAACTTTATTATTTAGGAGAATCAGCTGAACTAAACATTAAAGGAATAGATGCCAGATACTGGTTTAATGTTAATAATATAACTTTAAGTGAAGGAAGATTACTAGATACTAGTGATAAAACAAATATTTTAATTGGACAGCATATATCAGAAAATATATTTGATGATATAATTCCATTAAATAGAACAGTAATTGTAAATGGAAAATCATTTAGAGTAGTTGGTATTATAGAAAATTCTAGTAATATAATTATACCAATTAGTACTGCAGTTAATATTCTAGAAGATTCAGAAAACAATGTTTATAATAGTATTACTGTTAAAACTATTTCAGAAGATGTTATTGAAGAAGTACAAGATATAGTAGAAGAAAGATTAAGAAACTCAAGACATGTTAGTGAAGAAGACCAAGATTTTACAGTTAGTTCTAATTTAGAAATGGCAGAAAAAATGTCTGATATGTCAGGATCAATGATTTCATTTTTAAGTGCAATTGCTGCAATATCTTTAATAGTTGGTGCAGTAGGTATAGCTAATACTATGTTTACTTCAGTATTAGAAAAAACAAAACAAATTGGAATTATGAAATCAATTGGTTCTTCTAATAAAGATATATTATTAATATTTTTAATAAATTCAGCATTATTTGGATTAGTTGGTGGTCTTATTGGTGTTGGGCTTTCAGCAGTGATAAGCCCTGCGATGTCTTTAA
>CAYXWT010000021.1:0-3230 GCA_964468895.1 uncultured archaeon
ATAACTGTTTTGTTAACTCCTATTACACCAAGTAATTCTTCAAATATTTATGCTAGTATAATAGATGAAGATTTATTAGCTGTAAATAATTCTCAAGTTTGGATTTATGATGAATCTTGTGAATATCAAGATATTAGATATTCTCCACTATTAAGTGATAGTAATGGTCAGGTTGTTTTTGAAGATATTGCAATTGGAACTTATTGTCTTAAAAGTCAAAAAGGACCTGTAATAGGTACAAGTGATATTTTTGAATTAATTGGTTCAGAAGATAAAAATATTAATTTAAATGTTTTTATTGGTGAAGGAACAGTTAATTTAGATATTAAAAATAAATTTGCAGATATCATATCTCAAGCTACTGTTGAAATTTATAGTGAAAGTAGAGAACTTATAGGTAGTGACACTACTAATGATTTGGGTGTTATTTCTCATAGTATTAAAGCTGATAAAAAAATATATTTAAAAATTAGTAAAGATGGTTATTTAGATTACTATACTAATTTATTTGTAATTTATAATAATAAAACAATTTCTAAAGAAATTATTTTAGAAAACAATGAACTGTCAGTTTTACCAACAATAAAATTAGATGGAATTTATAATTCTGATAATGAAAAAGTAGATTACTTTTCTCAAAATAAGTATTACACTTATAAATTTAAAATAATAAATTCACAAGAAAATGATTTTGGTTTTAGATTTAATATTGGTAGTGAATATTTGGTTGATGATGATGTTGTTTATATTAAAGATATTTCAGAAAACTTTGAAAGTGTTGTTTATTATAATGATTCTAATTTTACTAATTATATTGTAGAAGGAGGGGCTCCATCAAATTCAATAGATGTTTATTGGACTGAGCCAAGTGCTGGAGTTTATGAACTTGAAATACCTATAAAAATAAAAACCTCTTTTATAGGACACGCTGTTCCTTTTAAATATTGGGCATATAAAAGTAATTTAGTTGGAGATGAATTTCAAAACGTTTATTATATAGATACAGAAAGTTTGTGTGGTGATGAATTTTGTGTTTCTGGACAATATTATGATTTAATTGATGATATGGTTTTTGATATAGACCAAGGCCCTATAGTTTTTAAAATAAATAATCCTTATAATTTAAATTATAAAATTACAAATGCATCTAGTACAACTTTCAATAATCCAAAATTAATTTTAAAAAATAAAAATCTTTCAGGTTCATTAGATGAATCTTTAGATTTTGTAAATTATACTATAAACCAAATTTTAAATAGTTCATCTCAATCTGATAAATTTTTTATTAATGAAGTTAATGTTTCTGGAGAACATAATTTTGTATTACCATATAGTGGAGAATTTTTAGAATCTGAAAAATTAAATGTTTATGATAGTATTGAGTTTGATATGGATATTTTACCTTTATCATATGGAACTACAAAAATAAATCATGAAATTAGATCTGAGCAAAGTATAGTTTATGATGATGATTTAGAAATTTTAGTTAATGATAGTTTATCTCAAGATATGACTATAAATTACTCACCTCAAAATATTGTTCCTAATATACCTTTTAATTTAGAAATATTAATAACAGATGATGATGATGTTGCTTTAGAAGATGTTTCAATTACTATTTTTGATATATTTAATGATAGACAAGTTACAGTGTCTTCAGGATCATCTACAAATTCAGATGGTTTTTTAATAATAAATATTCCTGCTTTAGAAAATTTTGAAACTTTAATTATAGAAGCTACAAAACCAGGATATTACGCTGAACCAGTAGAAATAAATATTAAAGAAGATTTAATAGATATTTATAAAGATAATTCTTTAATAAGTGAAGATAATGCTTTAGAAGTTAATGTGCATAAAAGCAAATTAACTGGAACTATTGAAACTATTATTTTTAAAAATAAAACTGATTATGATTTACAATTAAATCCATTAGACTATACAAATATTTCTTTTACTTATAGTCAATTTTTAGATTTACAACAAACTCTTGGTTTTATTAATTCACAAATTGGAAATGTAAATCAAAATAATTTTACAATACCAGCAAACTCAGAAAAAACTTTACAAATAAAATTAGTACCTAGTGAAGATGCTATTGAACTAGTTGAAGCCTTAGAAATAATAGGTTCTATTACTTTAAGTTTTTCAAAACCAAATTCACAAAATCAATATTTAGTAAATTTACCTATTGAAAGTATATTATCTGTTGGTAAAGGAGTTTCTGAAAATAATTGTTTAATAATACAAAATTTAAGTGGAGATTGGACAGGTGTTACAACTCCTGGAGTAACTAAAACTGTAGAATTTGATATTCTTAATATTTGTACAAGTTTTGAACAACCAGACCAACCAATAAATCTAAAAAATATAAAAGCAAAAATATCTCAAGAAGAAGATAGATTTGGTTATTATGATTTAACTATTGATAACACTACTGAAAGATTAAATGAAGGAATATACAAAGAAATAATTACTGATATAGAGCCTAGTGAACAAAAAACCTATAGAGCTACTTTAAAATATACTCCATTAAATACAAGAAGAGGAAATATAAAAACCAAAATTTATTTAAATGCAGAAATAGAAACTGATGATGGTTTAGAATATGTTAATGATAACGATGAAATTATGGAAACTGAATTTTTAATTATGGATTTAACAGATTGTATTGATTTTTATGATGGTTCTAGAAAAATTAATGATGTTTTTGAAATAGGAGATGAAATTCAAGAATTTACTGGTACTAAACCATTAACTGTAAAAAACAATTGTTCAGATTTAGAAAATATTAAAGTTGTGTTTTGTGAAAATAATGCTGAAGAAGGTTGTTTAGAATTAATGGATTTGGGTTTTGGAAATATGACAGGTCCAAATCATAATGAATTAGAATTTGATTTTGGAGAAACAGAACAAGTTGTTGATATTCCAAAACCAAAAATTCCTGGTGCTCATTTAATTATTGCAGATGTATATACTATAACTAATAATAATAGAGAAATACATGGTGGAGAAAAGAAATTAAAAATAAACATTAAAGATAGATTATTTACTGGTATTAGAGAAAATACAGATGCTCCATTTTTAGAAATGGCTAAAGTAACTGATGAAGAAGGTCAACAATATTATATTTCTGAAGAAGTAATGTTGTATAATAGTGATCTTAATTATACACCATGGCATTATGCTACTCAAGATACAGGAAATACAGGATTTAGTAAATATCTTTC
>CAYXWT010000021.1:3330-5222 GCA_964468895.1 uncultured archaeon
TAAATTCTATGTCTATAAATAATGATGGATTATATAGATTTGAATTACATAAAGCTGAAGAAGATGAACAAATAGATTATGATCTTAGTTTTGAAGACTGTTATACTGATACAGGTATATATGGTGATACAGGACCTGGTGCAGTACCTAAAGTTAATTTTGATTGGAATTGGGAAAGTATTTATGATATTAATAAATGTGAAAATAAATATTGTGATGCTACTCAGTTAACTCAAGAGATTTTATCTAGAATTTATTATGCTAAAGATTTAATTAGTAGTCAAGATACAGTTGTGTGCCCAACTACTAATTCTGAATTGATGGATAATGCACAAAATGATAGTTATATAATATCTGCAACACAAGATGAATTAGAAAATGATGTTGCTCTTACTAAAGTTGGTATATCATATATTAATTTGGGAAATGATACTAATTTATTAAAAATAAAAGTATATATTAAAAATAGGACTGCTACTACACAACATGGTGTATTAAATCTAAGTTTAAAAGATAGTTCTGGTGATTTAATGATTCCAAAAGTAGAAATATACAAATGTAATGCTATAATTGATCAGTTGTGTCTAAATGAATCACATTGGAGTTGGAAAGATGTTACTTCTGACTTTAGTTCTAGTAATATTTCTTTAGATGTTCCTTTTATACAAGGTTTTGAAGAAAGCATAAGCACTTTAATATTTACTTTTGGAACTGAAGAACAAGCATTATTAGGAGATAATTTCCAATTAAATGTTGATTATAGTGGGCCTAATTTAGATGAAGAAAATTCTTCATTTTATACAGATTTAAATTTAAGTATGTATGAATCTCAAATAAATAGTTCTTGTTTAGTTCCAGCAACTACAATGGTAGTTAATGGAATTAATTATATAGATTTTTGGTTTAATGATGATGCTGGTGCATATCAAGAAAATGTAAATTCACCTTGGACTCAAGAAAAAATAACTGAGTTTAAAAATTATCTTGAATTTGATGCTTATTTAATTACAGATAAGTATAATAGATCATTTATAAATGATTTTGATAGAGCATATAATGGTTCAGCTAGTAGATCTGAAGGCTTAGAAGTTAATTTAGAGAGTTATTTCACAAATGATCCTTATAAAGGAATTGCTAATAATGAAGATAATTTTTTATCATCATTATTAAAATATAATTTTACATTTTTAAACAAATTTGATTTAACTTCAGACAAAGTAGATATTTTAACTCCTGGTTTATATAAAATTAGAATTGATTTAGTTTTTAATAATGACAAATGGGATTTTATGTCTGATGGTTCTTTAGATGTAAATGCACTTGTTAGTTTTGTAAAACTAGAAAATCCTAAAACCAATAGTGCTTTTTATAGATTACCATTTGATGGTTCTTTAGGTTTTAATTATTCTTCTAATACTTATTCAAGAAATGGTTATGGTATGGCATATTTAGGAGATGATATTAGATTATATAGTGATAATTCTGGTATGTTTTATATTGGTACTGGTAATGATGGTGGATCTATGCCATTTAAATATTTAAATGTTACTAGAGAGAATGATTTGTTTAAGATAAATAGTTCAATAGATAGTAGAGGTAATATTTTAAGTATTAAAACTGATAGTAGTAATCCAAATATGATTGATTTTATATTTTCACCTAGTGTAGCAACACCAGTATTATTAAATATTGAAAGAAATATTACTAGTCCATTTAGTATTTATTATCAATTAAAAAATAGTTCTAATAATAATGAAGTAGAATTTGGTAATACTAATCTTACTTATTGGAATGGTGTTGGAAATTATTTAGATTTTAGTGGTGCTCCTGTTTATAATAAATTTCAAAATTATTATGATAGAGCTACAAGATATGATGATCCTGTAAATCAA
>CAYXWT010000021.1:5322-12899 GCA_964468895.1 uncultured archaeon
AATGTGAAAAATATGTCTTTTGCTGATAAATATCAAGAATTTTTAGAAAAAATAAATAATAGAATTCCTATCAAAGGAATTACTAATAAATTAGATTCAAAAAATAAATTGATTTCTTTTTATATTTTTATTATATTAATAGTAATTATAATTTTATTAATATTTAAGCCATTTTCTTTATTTAATGATCCAATTCCTAATTATAATGATGTTAGTTTCAAGTTAGCAGATAGTAATGGAAATTTACTTCCTAATTTTACATTTAAAATAAAAGATTTAGATTTAGATGAAATTCAACAATATGCTACAGATAATACTGGTGAAACAAAGGTCACTTTAGATGTTTCTAAATTATATGAATTTCAAGTTGAAAAACCAGGTTTTGAATCAAAAGTACAAGATGTAGATCCAAATGAATTAAATTATAATATTATTTTACAAATATTTAATTTAACAACTGAAACTACAAGAGTTTTAAGTTTTGTAGATCCAAAAACTGGTGAATTAATAACTGAAGATATGCAAGTAACTTTAAGTTGTGAAAACAGAGAGTATGTGGTTTCACCACAAAGTAATCAAGTAAATGGATCTTATGAAGTAAGTGTTCCTTTAGATTGTGGTAATTTAATGGTTAGTGCTCATAGTGATAATTATGAAATTAATAGTGTTCCTGTTTCTGAAACTAATAGTATAGTTGAAATGGATGAATTAGATATTGTAAGTAGTTTTGGAAGTTTACAAGTTATGACTCAAAGTGGAAATAATTTACTTACAAATATTAGAGTTATGGTTTATTCTGTAAATGATTTAATAAATCATGTAAAAGTAGGAGATACTATTAGTGGGTCTATTAGATTTTCAGAAATTCCTATAGGAGATTATAAAATTATATGTGATGATATTTCTGGAATTTATGCTTCAAGTGAAAAAGAAATTAATATTAAAAAAAATAAACTTAATGTAGAAATAATGGATTTAGTAACAGTAAATGGATCTGGAAATTCTGGAGATGTTGATTCTAATATTACTACAAATCCTATAAATGTATTTTTAAAAGATTCTTTTACAGATTTAGAAATTACAGATACTTTGTTAAATCCCATTATATCATTAATAGATGGGAACCAAACAGTTTCTTATAAGATGTATACTCAAGGTGGAGTCACTTTTAATATTGAACCAAATAAAGATTATAGTATAAAAGTAGAAGTTGATAATTATCTTAATGTTAGTAAAGATATAACAACAGGTTTTGATAATATTGAGATATCTTTAGATCCAGTTACACCAGATAATTCTTCTGATATTTATGTAAATATAAAAGATGAAGATTTATTAGCTGTAAATAATTCTTATGTTTGGATTTATGATCAGGTTTGTGAGTATCAAGATGTTAGATATTCACCAGTAGTAAGTGATAGTAATGGTCAAGCTTTGTTTGAAGATATAGCCATTGGAAATTATTGTTTAAAAACTATAAAGGGACCTATTAATGGAGTTAGTGATTCTTTTGAATTAATTGCAAATGATGATAGTAATGTAAGTTTAAATGTTTTTATAGGTCAAGGTACTATTAATTTAAATATTAAAAACAAATATGAAGATATTATTACTGGAGCAAATGTTGATGTTTATAATAGTGTAGATGAATTTATTGGTAGTGATTTTACTAATAATAGTGGTGTATTTAATCATAGTGTTAAAGCAGATAAAAAAATATATTTAAAAATTAGTAAAAGTGGATATTTAGATTATTATACTACTCTTTTAGAAATTTATGATAATAAAACAATTTCAAAAGATATTGTTTTAGAAAATATAACAACACCAGTTTTACCTGACATTAAATTTGATGGAATATATAATTCTGATAATCAAAAAGTAAATGTTTTATATCAAAATAATTATTATACATATAAATTTAAAATTATAAATCCACTTGATGGAAGTTTTGGAATCAGATTTAATATTGGTGATGAATATTTAGTAAGTAATGATATTGTTTATATTAAAGATATTTCAGAAAACTTTGAAAGTGTTGTTTATTATAATGATTCTAATTTTACAAATTTAGTGAATAGTAATATTCCTTCAAATTCAATAGATGTTTATTGGCCTAGTTCTAGTTCTGCAGTTTATGAATTAGAAATTCCAATTAAGGTTAAAAATGCACTTTCTGGAAATGCTGTTCCTTTTAAATATTGGAGTTATAAAGATTTTATAATTGGAGATGAACATCAAGATGTTTATTATTTAGATACAGAAAGTTTATGTGGAAATGATTTTTGTATATCTGGACAATATTATGATTTAGTTGATAATATAGTAACAGATATTGGTCAAGCTCCTATTATTTTTAAAATTAATAGTCCTTATAATTTGAAATATGAAATTACTAATGCTTCTAGTAATTCTTATGAAAATCCTAAATTAATTTTAAAAAATAAAAATGTTGAAGGTGGTCAAGATCAATCTTTAGATTTTACGAGATCTAATATAAATCAAATTACAAATAATACTTCACAATCTAATGTTTTTTATAGTTCAGAAAATTCAACTTTAGGTTCTCAAAATTTTATTTTACCATATAATGGTTTGTTTTTAGAATCTGATAAATTAAATGTTTATGATAACATTAACTTTGATTTAGATATTTTACCAATAGTATATGGTAATACAAAGATAAATCATGAAATTAGATCTCAGCAAAGTATAGTTTATAATGATGATTTAGATATTGTAGTTTCAGAAGAGTTTGAAGATATGTATGTTAATTATTCACCACATAATATTGTTCCAAATACTAATTTTGTATTAAACTTAAATATAAAAGATAAAGATGATTTGCCATTAAGTGATGTTATTGTTAATATTTCTAGTATATCTAATGGTAGAAAAACAAATTTATCTGCTGGTTTATATACTAATTTAGAAGGTGTTCTAAACATAGATATTCCTGCTTTAGAAAATGGAGAAACTTTAGAAATACAAGCTACTAAACCTTATTATCATACTGATCCTATAATAATAAATATTCAAGAAGATTTAATAGATATTTATAAAGACAATTCTTTAATTAGTGATGATAATCCTTTTGAAATTAATATTAATAAAAATTTAATTACTGGTGTAGTTGAAACTATAACTTTAAAAAATAAAACTAATTATGATTTAGAATTAAATTTATTAAATTCTAAAGATATTTCTTTTACGTATAATGATTATTTAAATTTAAATCAAACATTAAATTATATAAATAATAATATTGGTAATGTTGATTCACAAGAAAGTAATTTTATTATTAATGCAAATTCAGAAAAGAATTTAGATATTAAATTAAGTCCAAGTACTTCAGCTCAAATACTAAACCAATCTTTAGATATTGCTGGTTCTATTAAGTTTAGTTTTTCTAAAGAAAACTCTAGTGCTAAGTATTTAGTAAATCTTCCAATAAAAAGTGTACTGTCTATTGGAGAAGGTGTTTTTAGAAATGATTGTTTAATAATAAGTGATATTCAAAATCCTTGGACTGGTATAGCTAGTTCTGGTGTTCCATTAATGTCACAATTTAAAATTATGAATGTTTGTAAAAGCTTTGAAAATTCTGCATTTCCAATAACTTTAAATAATATAAAAGTAAAAATTGTTCAACAAGAAGATAGATATGGTTATTATGATTTAACTATTGGAAATATTACTAAAAGATTAAGAGAAGGAGCTTATGAAGAAATTATAAATAATATTGAACCTAATAGAGAATATGTCGCAACTTTAAAATATACTCCTTTAAATGTAAAAAAAGGAAATATTTCTACTAAGATTTATTTTAATGGAGAAGTAGAAACTAATAATGGTTTAGAATTTGTAAATGCTGAAGAAGGAACTAGTTCAATGATAGAAACTGAATTTAAAATTCTAAATCTAACAGATTGTATTGATTTTTATGATGGAACTAGAAAAATAAATGATGTTTTTGAAATTGGAGAAGATGTTTCGGAAATAACTGGTACAAAAGAATTAACTCTAAAAAATAAATGTTCAGATATAGAAGATTTAAAAGTTGTTTTTTGTGAAAATTATGAAGAAGGTTGTCTAGATCTTTTAACTCTTGGTTTTGGAAATATGACTGGATCTAATAATAATGAATTAGATTTTAGTGTAGGTGAAAGCGAACAAGTAATAGATATTCCAAAGCCAGAAATACCTGGTGCATATAAAATTACTGTTGATGTGTATGCTATTACTAATAATAATAGAAAAATAGCTGGTGGAGAAAAAAGATTAAAAATAAATGTTAAAGATAGATTATTTACTGGTATTAAGAAAAATACAGATGCTCCATTTGTAGAAATGACTAAAACAACAATAGATGGAGAAGATTGTTATATTTCTGATGAAGTAATTTTATATAATAATGATCTTAATTATACACCTTGGCATTATGCTACTAGAAAATCTACTGAAAAAATTGGTTTTAGTAAATATATGGATGATTCAGATGAAGCAATAGCAGTTCTTAAAAAGGTATATGGAACTGATCCTAATGATTATAATGATTCGTTTATAGGTAGTAATACTGAATTTTATAAACTTATAAAGTTTGAAAAATTAGAAGACTTAGATAATTCACATACTGGTGGAAATTTAGATAGTGGTTGGTGGAATTTTGGGGGTACTGTTTCAGGATTATCTGGAGTTTTAGGAGCGGTAGCTGGCTTAGCTGCTCCTGCAGTAGCAGGAACAGCAGCAATAGCAGCAACAACAACTACTACAATTGTAGCAACAGCAGCAGCAACAGCTACTACTACAGTTGCAACTACAGCTGGGGCAGCTGTGGCTGGGACAGCAGCAGGAACTGGAATCTTTGCATCTGCTGGACCTGTACTTGCAAGTTTAGGGCCTTATGGTTGGGCAGCTTTGGGAGTGATTTCTATAGGTTGTTTTTTAGCAGATACTTTTGAAAATGATTATACTTGGGATGTGGATTATGAATTTGTAGATTTAGATAGTTTATACACTTTGCCAGAATTAATTGATTCTAAAATAATCACTATAGAGAATACTGATCTTCAAGATGAAAGAATTGATGTGTTTGATATTACTGGTGCTAGATTTATAAATTATTTAGAGGCGTATGGTTATACTACAAAAGGTGGTCAATCTGATAAACTTCTTAATGATCAAACTTTAGAAATGGATATTCCTAAATGTAATGGTGCTGAACATAGATATTTATTAGATAATTTTGAATATATTACAAATAGTAAGAATTGTTCAAGTTCTTTTTCAAGTAAAGATATTGGTGATGATTCTATAGTTTATAAAACTAAATGTTATGGTTCTTGGCCAAGAAATAAAATAACTTTAGAGGAATCATCTTATACAGCTTGTGCTTATGATAAAGAAATTTGGCCAGAACAAGCTGGTTATAAACCTTTAATATTTAAAGTTACTAAAGAAAGTGATAGAGAAGCTTATGATATTTTAGAAAACGGGGGTAATTTTTATAAAACTATTACATTTTATCCAGATTTAGATGATTCTACTCAAGATATAGATTATGCTTTTATAGGTGCAGTTCCTATAAATCAAGATGGTGAATATAGATTCGAGTTACATGTTCAAGATGTACCTGAACAAGTAGATCCTGATCTTAATTATGTGGATTGTTATACTGATACAGGTATATATGGTAAAACTGGACTTGGTGCAGTTCCAAAAGTTAAATTTAATTGGGATTGGAGTAATATTGAACCAAATAATAATTGTCAAGATAGTTATTGTGATGCTACACAATTAACTCAACAAATTTTATATAGAATATATAAAGCTAATAATTTAATAGATGAACAAAAGGATAAGATAGTATGCCCAAAAAGTAATAAAGAATTATTAGATGAATCAAACGATGGCAGTTATGTTTTGTATACAGATAATGATTCTTTAGAAAATGAAGTTTTACCTTCAAAAGTTGGTATATCTAATATTAATCTAAGTACTGATAGTAATTTATTTAAAATTAGTGTAGATATACAAAATAGAACCACTTCTTTACAAGGTGGTGTTTTAGATTTTAATTTAAATAATTATGCTATTCCACAAAGTGTTGAATTATTTGCTTGTAGAGCTTTAATGGATTGTAGTAATCCTAACTCTTGGTATTGGATAAATAGAGATTATAGTTCTTCAGGTATGTCTTTAGAAGTTCCTTATGGTTATGAAGATGTCTCTTCTTTAGTTTTTACTTATGGTACTCAAGATGATCCACTAATAGGAGATGATTTACAATTATCTGTTAATTATACTGGTGATAATTTAGATACTTATCATTCTACATTTGAGAGTACAATTACTTTAAATACATATCAATCTCAAACTTATGATTCTTGTTTAGTTCCTGCAATAACATCTGTTATGAATGGAGTAAGTTATATTGATATGTGGTTTAATGATAGTACTAACGCATATCCACAAAATGTAGAATCTAGTTGGGATATAGAAGATATAAATGCTTTAAAGAATTATTTAGAGTTTGAAGCTTATTTAATTACAGACAAATATAATAAATCATTTATAAATGATTTTGATAAAGCATATGCTGGATCAGCATCTAGAAAACAAGGCATTTTAGAAAATGTAGAAGGTTATTTTACAAATGAACCTTATTCAGGAAATAATGGATTTTTATCACCTTTATTTAAAAATAATTTAGAATTTTTAGATAAATTTTCTTCTAGCCCTGATGGTGTTGATATTTTAACTCCTGGTTTATATAAAATTAGAATTGATTTTATATTTGATAATGAAAAATGGGATTTTGTAGTTGATGATGAAATAGATGTAAGTACAATTGTAAGTTTTACAAAATTAAGTAATCCAATAGATAATAGTGCATTTTATAGATTGCCATTTGATGGATCTGTTGGTTATAAATATGATGATCAGTCTTATACTAGATTTGGATATGGTCTTTCCTATTTAGGAGATAATATTAAATTATATGATGGTAGTAGTTCAGACATGTTTTCTGTATTTACTGGACAAGATACTGGTGGTGCTCCATTTAAATATTTAAATGTAAATAGAGAAACAGATTTCTTTAAAATAAATAGTAATATTGATACTAGAGGAAAAATACTTACTATCAAAACAAATAATTTCAATTCTAATCAAATAGATATGATGTTTGCTCCAAGTGTAGCAACTCCTGTTTTATTAAATATTCAAAGAAATATTACTAGTCCATTTAGTATTTATTATCAATTAGTAAATAATTCTGAAAATGAAATTGTATTTGGAAATAATACTTTAAATTATTGGAATGGTGTTGGTAATTATTTAGATTTTAGTGGTGCTCCAGTTTATAGTCAGTTCCAAAACTATTATGATAGGTCTACTAGTTATGATGATGCTGTAAATCAAGGATATGCTATAGATTGGGATAATGTTGTTAGAACTGGACAAGTAAATTTAAGAACTATATTTTACACTCCAATTGACCAGTCTAGTAATTTTGAGAAACCTTATAGTTTGAAAATTAAAAGTACTGGTAATGATCCAACTTCTAAGTTTTATAA
>CAYXWT010000022.1:0-12259 GCA_964468895.1 uncultured archaeon
ATGAAGATAAATTAAATGGCAAAATTTATAGCAAATTATATTTGATGGTTAAAGGTAATTACTTTAGAGGTAAAAAACATCTTGAAGAATATATAAACGGTGAAAATAAATGAAGAGCGGACCAACTTATAAAGTTCCATTTAAAAGAAAAAAATCTCAAAAAACAAATTATACAAAAAGATTAGCTTTATTAAAATCAAATTGTAATAGATTTATAGTAAGATTGACAAATAATTTAGTTAGAATACAAATTGTAGAATATAATAGAGATGGAGACAAAACATTAGTTAGTGCAAATTCAAAAGAATTAACTAAATTAGGTTGGAATTATTCTCTTAAAAATACATCTTCAATTTATTTAACTTCTTTGTTATTATGTTCAAAAGCTAAATCAAAAAAAATTACAAAAGTAATATTTGATTTAGGATCTAAAAATTACAAAGCAAAAAGTAAAATTTTTGCAGCTCTTAAAGCTGTTGTTGATAGTGGTATTGAATGCCCTTATGATGAAAAAGCATTTCCACTTGATGAAAGAATTTCTGGTAAAGTTTGCTCTGAATTCTTAAAAAATAATATGCTTAAAGATTTTGAAGAAATTAAAGAAAAAATATTAAAGATGTGATTTTATGAGTGCAGGATTTAGAAGACCTAGAAGAAAACAAAGACAAGAAAAAGTTTTTGATAAAGAAGCATGGACACCTAAAACAGAGCTTGGTGCAAAAGTAAAATCTGGTGCTATCGATAATATAGATTATATTTTTAAAATTGGCAGAAAAATAATGGAACCAGAAATTATTGATTGTTTAATTCCTGGAATTAAAGCTAAAACTATTGATGTTAAAAAAACTACAAGAGTTACAAGAGCAGGAAGAAATTTTGCTTTTAGAGTAACAGCTATTGTTGGCGATGGAAATGGTCATATTGGTGTTGGAACTGGAAAAAATATAGAAAGAATAACAGCTCAACAAAAAGCAATATTAAATGCAAAAGTTAATCTTATACCTATTAAAAGAGGATGTGGATCTTGGGAATGTAATTGTTCTAAACAACATTCTATACCATATATGAGTCTAGGAAATTGTGCTTCATTAAGAGTTGAATTATTACCTGCACCAAACGGTATTGGTCTTGCAGTTAGTGATACTATTAAACCAGTTTTTGAATTGGCTGGTATTAAAGATATTTGGTCTAAAACAAGAGGTGCTACAGATACTAAACTTAATTTTGTAAGAGCTACAATTAATGCTTTAGAAAATATATCTAAATTAAAATTTAATGAAAAAGAAGAAGAAGAATTAGAAGAATTAGAAGAAAAACAAGAAGAAGTTATTGAAGATTCTAAAGTTGAAGTTAATAACAAAATTGATACTGAAATTAAAAAAGAAAATTTAGAATAATTATATAATGTTGAAAATAAAAAAGGTTGAAAAACATGTTTGCAGTTATTAGAATTAGAGGACCTATTAAGGTTAATAGAGATATTGAACATACTATGAATTTATTAAATCTTACTAGATCTAATCATTGTGTTATATATCCTGAAAATGAAAAAATTAAAGGTATGATTAATAAAGTTAGAGGTTATGTAACTTATGGAGAAATTAATAAAGATATTTTTCAAAAGTTGTTATTAAAAAGAGGAAAAGTTTATAATAAAGAAGGTAAATTAAATTATATTAAAGATGTATTTAAGATTACAGAAGTTGAAACTATGGTAGATGATCTTTTAAGTTCCAAAATAAAGATTTCTGATATCAATTTAAAGCCTGTATTTAGATTAAAACCTCCTTCTAAAGGTTATGATAGAAAAGGTATTAAAAAAACATTTAATGAAGGCGGTGCATTAGGTTATAGATCTAATAAAATAAATGAATTATTAAAAAAAATGTTATAGTTATAAAACATTTTGATTATATATATATTATATTAAAGTGATGATATTATGGGTAAATCTAAAGTTGATAAATTAAGAGGAAAAAGAAGTCACGGTAAAGGTAATACTAAAAACAATAGAGGTGCTGGTTGTAAAGGTGGTAGAGGTAGAGCAGGCTCTAAGAAACATAAATTTACTAAATATTATTTAACTTTTGGTATTAAAAGAAGACTTTGTACTAAAGGAACATTAAAAACTATTAATCTAGTTGATTTAATGCCTTTAATTGAAGATAAAAAAGAAATTAATCTTAAAGAATTAGGTTATGATAAAATATTAGGTAAAGGTAATATTACTTGTGCTATTAAATTTAAAAAGGCACTTGCTACTAATGTTGCTAAAGAAAAAATCGAAAAAGCAGGGGGCTCGGTTGAATGAATATTTTAGATAGTATAATTGGAATTTTACCTTCTGTAAAAGCACCAGTTAAAGTACCAACAATTAAACAAAAATTGATTTGGACATTTGTTGTTCTTTGTTTATTTTTTGTTTTAGGTAGTATTACCCTTATTGGTTTAGATCCTGCCAAAACAGCAGAATTAGGTCTTTACCAAATGATAATGGCAAGTAACTTAGGTACTTTGATTAGTTTAGGTATTGGACCGATTGTATTAGCTTCTATTATTCTTCAATTATTAGCTGGAGTAAAAATTATAAATTTTGATTTTTCTAATCCTAAATCAAGAGCAAAATTTAGTGGTATTCAAAAATTATTAGCAATTGTATTATCTGTTGTTGAAGCTATTGTTGCTACAGTTGCAGGTATGTTAGTTCCACTTCCTGGAATGACATTTTTAGTTATTTTACAAGTAGCTTTTGGATCTATATTATTAATATATTTAGATGAGATTGTAAGTAAATATGGTATTGGATCAGGAATTGGTTTATTTATTGCAGCTGGAGTTTCTCAAGCTGTGTTTTGGAGAATATTTGCATTTCCAATGTCAGGACGTGTTGGAGGTTTATTGTTTCAAGCTTTTACAAGTATAAGTGCAGGGACAACGGTTCAATTGTTCTCAAATATATTGTTGCCAATACTGATGACATTATTTGTATTTTTTATAGTTGTTTATGCAGAAAGTATGCATATTAATATACCTTTAACAGTTGGAAGAAGTGGTATGGGTGCCAAATACCCTGTTAAATTATTATATGTTTCAAACATGCCTGTAATTTTAGCAGGAACTTTGTTTGCAAATATTAGGATGCTTGGTGGAGTATTTAAAAATTCTTCATTTTTTGCAGTAATAAACAATTTTATAGCAAGTCCAAATGGTTTGTTGCAAACAATAATTTATGGTGGTGCAACCACATCAATGATACTTAATGCTTTAGGATATATGGTCCTATTTGTTGTAACATGTGTTATCTTTGGTAAGTTTTGGGTAGAAGTAGGTGGACAGAGTGTAAGTAGTGTTGCACAACAATTACAAAGAAGTGGAATGTCTATACCTGGATTTAGAAGAGATGAAAGAGTGATAGTTGGAGTACTAAATAGATATATTCCAACAATAGTAATTTTAGGATCTGTATTTGTAGGTCTTTTATCATTTTTTGCAGATATTACTGGTGCAATAGGAACTGGAACAGGAATTTTATTAACTGTTGGTATAATATATAGGTTTTATGAACAATTAGCAAAAGAACAAGCATTTGAATCAAGCGCATTATTAAAACAAATAGCAGGTAAAAAATAAAATTTGATGTTATATGATGGAATTTCCTCTGTTTGGTGCTTGGATAGATATTATAGTAATTTGTATAGTGTATTCTTTAATAGTGAAATTAATACAACATCTTTTAATAAAACCTAAAGAATATATTCAAGTAAAATTAGAATCTAAAAAATTAAATAAAGAAATGCAGGCTTTAATTAAAGAACAAAAAGTTGAAGAAGCTCAAAAAAAACAAAAAGAAAGTTTAATATTAATGCAAAAACAAATGAGTTTTACAATGAAACCTATGATGGTTTTGATGATTGTTGCTTTCCCTTTGTTATGGTTTATAAAAAAATATTATGGGGAATTAAGTTATAATTTTGGACTATTTACAGTTTCTGGAATTTGGGCTTATGTGATAATTGCAACTGTTATATCATTGATAATATCAACTGTTTATGATAAAAATTTAGAAAAAAAATACGGACAAGAATTAGTAAAATAAAAATAACAAAATATTTAATTGGTGAAATTTATGCCTAATCCAAATGAAAGATTTAAAAAACACAAGTTTGTAAGAACTCCTGGTGGAAAACTTAAAAGAAATTTAGTTAAGAAAAAAACATCTAAACACAAATGTGCAGTATGTTCTAAAATACTTAACGGTGTTCCTCATGGACTTAGAACTTTTGAAGTAAAAAGACTAAGTAAAACTCAAAGAAGACCTGAAAATCTATTATCGTCTATTCTTTGTCCTAAATGTAGAGAAATCGCATATCACGATGCAGTTATGTTAAAGTATAATCTTAAAGAAGAAAAAAACTTAGATTTTAGATATGCAAAATATGTAAAAATGATTTTAAATAAAATCGAATAAAATATAATTAAAAAAATTGTGAATGATTATGGGTATTTTAATTCCAGGTAAGAAATGTATTATTATGCAAGGTAAAAACTTTGGTAAGAAAATAATTGTAGATAAAGTTGATAAAAACTTTGTTTATTTTAAACTAGATGATAAAGAAAAAAAGTTATCTTTATTACATGTTTTTCCAATAGAATAAAAAAATTAAATTGATGAGTGATATTTATGGCTAAAGCAAAAAAAGGAAATAAATCAAATTCAAAACCTAGAAAAGGTAATCCTAAATCTAAAAAACCTAATAAAAAAAATATAACAATTGTTGTAAAGAAGAAACATACAGATAGATTAAGATTACAAAAAGCAAAACCTGTACCATCTCACATTGATTTAACTAAAGAAAGCGAAGATTTTAAACATGTTGTTAGAATTGCTAGTAGAGATTTACCAGGATATATGACTTTAAGTCAAGGTTTAGATTTAATTTATGGTATTAGTAGTAGAGTTTCAGATTCTGTTAATAAAATTTATACTAAAAAAACAGGTAAAGTTATTAACAAAATTGGATATTTAACAGATGAAGATGTTGTTATAATTCAAGAAATTTTAGAAAATTTAGATTCTTATGTGCCTAAATGGTTATTAAATAGATCTAAAGTTATGGAAGGCGGATGTAAACATTTAATTATGGCTGATTTAAAACTTTCTCAAAGAAGAGAATTACAAAGATTAGGTAAAATTAAAAGTTATAGAGGATTAAGATTACAATGGGGACTTCCTGTTAGAGGTCAAAGAACAAGATCTACTTTTAGAAGAAGTGGTGTTGTTGGAGTTAATAAGAATAAATAGAAATTATAAAAAAATTCTATTTTATTGAATTTAATTAAGGTGATTTATTATGGGAGAACCAAGACGTTTAAGCAGACAGTATGATGTTCCAAGAAAATTATGGGATAAAAGAAAAATAATATCTGATAAAAAGTTAACTAAAGAGTTTGGACTTAAAAGTAAAAAAGAAATCTGGAAAGCTGAAACTAAAGTTAGAATTTTAAGAAAACTTGCTAGAAATTTACTTGCAGGTAATGTAGATAATTATGAACTTAGAAAAAACGAATTACTAAATAAATTAATTAATTTAGGTGTTTTTACTAAAGAACATAAATTAGAAGATGTTTTAAAATTACAATCTATAGATTATTTAGAAAGAAGATTACAAACACAAGTTTTAAGAAAAGGTTTATCTTTAACTGCTAATCAATCAAGACAATTAATAATTCATAAACATATTGCAGTTAATGGAAGAGTTAGAAATGCTCCTTCATCTTTAATTACTATAAATGATACAATTTCATATTCAAATTCAAAAATAAAAAATATAATTGATAAGCAAATAGAAAGTAAAGGAAAATCTACTGTTGTAGATAAGAAAAGTGAAGATGCTGCAAAAACAGTAGAAAATAAGGTGTGAATTTAATGAGTAAAGAAAAAATAGGAATTGTAAATATTTTTGCTTCTAGAAATAATACCATGATTGTTTTAACAGATGAAACTGGTGCAGAAATTATTGCAAAATGTACTGGTGGACAAATGACTAAATCTCAACATAAAGAAGGTTCTCCTTATATAGCTTCTAAAATTGCTCAAAATGTTGCAGATAAAGCTAGAGATAAAGGTATTACAAGAGTTCATGTTAAAATAAGAGCTCCTGGTGGAAATTTATATTATAATCCTGGTCAAGGTGCTGAAGCATCATTAAAATCCTTAACTAGAGCTGGATTAAATATTTTAAGTATTAGTAATACAACTCCTGTACCACATGATGGTTGTAGAAAGAAAAAATGTTATAGAAAGAAAAGATGATTTTTTTAAATATTAAATTATGTGTGTGTGATTAATAAATGGTTAAAGTAAGTTTTTTAAAAAAGGAAGAGAAACTAAATAAATTTTTAGTTGAAAAAATAGATGCAAGTCTTTTAAATGTTTTTAGAAGAATTTCTTGCTATAATATTCCAATATATGCTATAGAAGAAATTGATTTTATAGAAAATGATTCTGTGATTGTAGACGAAATGCTTGCTAATAGGATAGGACTTTGCCCAGTTTATACACCATTAGATAATACTGGTAAAAAAGTTACTTTTAGTTTAGATAAAATTGGACCAGGAGTAATATATAGCAAAGATTTAATTTCAAATGATTCTGAAATTAAAATGACTTGTGATAGTATTCCTCTTACAAAACTAAGTGATAATCAAAAATTAAAATTTGAAGCTTTTGCAGTATTAGGTAAAGGCAGTACACATGTAAAATATTCTCCAGCAATTGTATCTTATAGCCAATTAGTTGATTTTGAAAATCTAAAAGGTTGTGATGGTTGTGGAATTTGTGTGAATGCATGTCCTAAAAATAATATTAAATTAGTAGCTAATAAACCTAAAATTATTGATATTTATAAATGCGATGCCTGTAGAGCTTGTGTAGATTCTTGTCCAAAAACACTTTTAAAATTAATATATTCAGATAATTATATTTTAAATGTAGAATTAATTGGACAAACCACAGTGAAAAGTTTAATAAAAGAAACAAAAAGATATACTAAAGAATATTTTATGCTTCTAAAAAAGAAATTTAAATAAATTAAATTTATTTTTTGCTGGGTTTCCCGAGCGGTCAAAGGGGCTGGACTTAAGATCCAGTGCTTAGTGCTTCGCAGGTCCGAATCCTGCACCCAGCATTTAATATTAAAAAATAAATTTTGTTAATGTGATATTTTATGAAAAGATTAAATAAAAATTTAGATAAAAAAGAAATTATTGTCAAATTATATAATATGGCAAAATCTAAGAAAAAAGATATTTATGCTAGTTTAGCTAAAGAACTTGAAAAATCTAGTAGATTAGAAGTAAGGGTTAATTTAGGAAAAATGGAAAGTCTTAAATATATTAAAGATGGAGATATAGTTGTTGTTCCAGGAAAAGTTTTAGGTACTGGTTTATTAAATAAAAATATAACAATTTATTCTTATAGTGTTTCTAAAGTTGCTAGTGAAAAATTAAAAAATAATGTAAAAAATTTAATGGATTTTTGTAATGATGATATTAATTATAAAGTTACAAAAATAATAAAATAAATGATTTGATTGTATTGGTGAAATATTATGGTTATTATAAATGCTAAAAATAAAGTTTTAGGAAGATTGTGTTCTCAAATTGCAGAAAAATTATTAAAAAGTGGAGCTAAGGTAATAGTAGTTAATTCTAGATATGCTATTATAACAGGTAAGAAAAAAGAAATTTTTAAAAGATACTCTGACTTAACTTCTAGAAAAGGAAAAGGTAATCCTCTTAAAAACCTAAAAAACCCAAGATATTCTGATAAAATAATTAAAAGAACAGTAAGAGGTATGTTACCAAGAAATGCAAAAGGAACTAGTGCTTTAAGAAAATTAAAAACATATATAGATGTTCCTGAAGTTTATTTTAATGATGTTCCTAAAGAAGTAAATGTGTCTGAAGTTTTACATATTACTTTAGAAGATTTATCTAAATATTTAGGTGCAAAGTTAAAGGATGTAAAAAAATAAATTTTATTATATATAAAAATTTGGAAAAGTGATATTAATATGGTTAAAAACTATTTTGTAAAATCTTCAAGAAAAAAAGCAAAAGCAAGATGTTTGGTTAAAAAAGGTGCAGGAAATATACATGTAAATAATGCTCCTATAGATGCAAAATATAGTGGTTATAAATTAGAATTAATTAAAGAACCAACTTATATTGCTCAACCAGAATTTGAAAAATTAGATTTTTTTGTAAATGTTAGTGGTGGAGGAATTTCTGGACAAGTTCAAGCTATAAGATCTTGTGTTGTTAAAGGAATTTTAGAAGCAAATAATAATAAAGAAGAATTAAAAAAAGTATTTTTAAGTTATGATAGACATTTAGTTGTTGATGATGTTAGACAAAAAGAAGAATACAAACAACTTGGTCGTGGTGCAAGATCTAAAAAACAACATTCTAAAAGGTAGAGGTGTATTTAAATATGATTTGTCCTGTAAGATGTTTTTCATGTGGTCAGGTTGTTGCTGACAAATATGAGGCTTATAAAAAATTAATAGACGATGGTAAAAGTCCTGAACAAGCTTTAGATTTGTTAGGTGTTAAAAAATATTGTTGTAGAAGAATGTTGCTAACACATGTTGAATTAATAGATGAAGTTATTAAATTTTAATTATTTAACTTATATTTTTAATAATGTATTTAGAAGTGAAAGATTATGGTTGAAAAAGAAATAAATGTAAAAAGATCAGATAATAAATATAGATATAAATCTAGAACATTAGTAAACATAGATTTATATTTAAAAAATGGAATTCATATTGGTACTAAATATAAAAATGGACCTATGAGAAGATTTATTTTTAAATCTAGAAGTGATAAATTAAATGTAATGGATGTACAAGCTATAGATCAAAGAATAAAGATAGGAATTGATTTTTTACTTAGATATGATCCTAAAGATGTAATTTTTATATCTAGAAAGAAATATGGTTTACCTGGTTTAAAAGTTTTAGAAAAAACTTTTGGATATAAAAATATAGTTAATAGATTTGTTCCAGGTACTTTTACAAATCCACAAAGAGAAGGATTTACAGAACCTAAACTTGTTTTTATTTGTGATCCTAATATAGATAGACAAGCAATAGTTGAAGCAACTAAAATTAGTATTCCAGTTATGGCATTATCAACCACTTCAAGTAATATAAGGAATATAGATTTAGTATTACCATTTAATAACAAAGGAAGAAAAGCAATATCTTTATTTTTCTGGTTATTAAATAGAGAATTACAACTTAGAAATGGTATCATAAAATCAGAACAAGAATATTCTTATTCTGTAGAAGATTTTTTATTTAAAGTAGATAAAAAGGATTCTAGAGGAAAAGGAAGTTTTAATAGAGGTAGTAGAAGTTCTGGAAGATTTGGTAATAATAGATCTGGTAGAACAAATAATTATAGAAGTAATACTAATCCTAGACCTAAAAATTTATAAAATTTAATATTAAATCAGATTTTTTTTATAAATGTTTAGTAGGATTTGTTATTCTGTAATGTGATATATTTAAAAAGTCTTTTAAGTATAATAAATATAGATATATGTGTGGTGATGATTTATGTTAAATAATAAAATTATTGATTTGTTATTAAGTCTTGGATTAACTGAGTATGAATCTAGAACTCTTAGTACTTTATTTAAATTTAATGAATCTGACGCTCCAAATATAAGTAGAAATGCAGAAATTCCTAAAACTAGAGTTTATGATGTTCTTGATAAATTAAAAGCAAAAGGTCTTGTTTTAGAAGTATATGGTAGACCTAAAAAATATAGAGTTATAGATGCTAATGAAATATTTAATAGTTTATTAGAATCTAAAAGAAAAGATCTAGATATTTTAAATAATAATGTTAAAGATATTTTAATAAAAGAAAATTGGAATTCTTATATTGGTACTGATGAAAAAATATTACAAGTAAAAAATATAGGTGATTATAATAAATTATTAGCTCAAGAATTAAATTGTGCTAAAAAAGAAATTTTTGGTTTTACACATTTAGATGAAAGAAGTGATGCTTTTAAGAATGTTTTTACAAATCCTAAATTAAATATTAAATTAATAACTAAACCTTCATCTAAAAAGCATAACATTCCAAAACATGTTGAAATTCAAGAACAAGAACATTCAATGGATGCTTTTGTTGTAGATAAAAATAAAGTTATCATGTCTTTAAATGATTTGGTAAAACCTAAAAATACATATCATTTAACAGTTTTAAAAAACAATCCTAGTTTAACAAAAGCTTTATTAAATCATTTTGATAGTTACTGGAAATAGTTTGTTTTTTTTTAAATCAAATTTCTATTTTTTTTATTATTTCTCTAATTCTATTAAGTGTTTTTAAATTTTTATTAGTTTTATTAGTATTATATTTTTTAAGATATATTTTATATCTTCTTTTTATTTCTATTATTGCTTTTTCTTGAACTAATTTATCATCTATTATTGCTTTTTTAATAGTATTTATACCCATATCTGTAGGTGCTTTATAATTTCTCATTTTATTATTTTTACAAGTTATTTTAGAAATTATTTTTTTTAATATTTTAAAATTTTCTATATCTCTATTATAATTTATTGCAATTTTATTATAGTTTTTTTTATAATAAGGATCAATTAGATTTTGATCTTCTAAATCTGCTGTTGCAGCTTCATAAGCTAAATTTACTGGATGATTAAGTTTTAAATTCCAAACAGGAAATGTTTCAAATTTAAAATAACCTGATTCTATATTATTTATTTTTAAATCAGAATATATTTGTGATAAGCAAACGCACATTTTACCAGAATTTGAATTGTGACTTGTAACTATCACAATATTTTTTTTTGTTTGTATATAAGGTTGTTTTAAATACCCATTTTTACCTAGAATTATTTTTAAATTATTAGGATATTGTTTAATATCTTTTGTAGTATATACTTTAAATTTTAATTTATTTAATCTTTGGATAAATTTTTCAGTGATTTTATTTTGTTTATTATATCTTGTTATAACAATATTAATATTTTTAAATTTATTTTTTAAATATTTTATTTCTTTAAAAACTTCTTTTTGTTGTTTTTCTTTTGTATAATCTGCAGAATCTTTTTCTAAATGTTTTGAATATATACAATATATTATTTCAATATTTTTTTTAAGTTTTTGAATTATTTTGATTTTATTATTTTTATCATAATCTTTAAAAACTCGTGAAGTATGATTATCATTAATTATGTGACCACCAATTTCTATGTATACTTTTTTAAAACATTTTAATCTTTTTTTAATTTCTTTAATTTGTTCTTCTATATATTTATTGTTATCAAATATTTTTATTTTTGCCATATTAATCATATTTTAAAATTTATATTTTATCTTGATTATAGATTTATTAAAAAATCTATTTATAAAGCTTGCCTAATATATATTATATTATATATTGAGTATTTTTTATTTAATTTATATAAAAATACTGTGAGATATATCTAATTTTAATATGTCTCTTAATAAAAAAATTTAAAATCAAAGCTGATGAATATTTTGGAGGTAGTTTATTATGGCTGAGTTCGTAAAATTTCAAGTATCAGAAGACTTAAAAACTTTACAAAAAGATGTTTTAAGTAAAATTTCTAAATCAGGTAAAATAAAAATTGGAATCAATGAAGTTACAAAAGTTATAGAAAGAAATACAGCAAAATTAGTTTTAATCGCAGAAGATGTTAGTCCTGCAGAAATTATAATGCATGTACCAATTTTATGTAAAGATAAAAAAGTTCCTTTTAGTTATGTAAAAACAAGAGAAGAATTAGGTAAAATATCAGGAATTAGTGCTAAAGCAAGTTCTATAGCAGTTATAGATGAAGGAGTTGCTAAAAAAGAATTTACTTCATTATTAAATAAAATTGCAGAAATTTCTGGAGATAAACCAAAACCAGTTTCTACAAAAGAACCTAAGGCTAAAGTAGTTAAAGAAGAACCTAAGGTAGAAGTAGCTAAAGAAGAACCTAAGGCTAAAGTAGTTAAAGAAGAACCTAAGGCTAAAGTAGTTAAAGAAGAACCTAAGGTAGAAGTAACTAAAGAAGAACCTAAGGCAGAAGTAGTTAAAGAAGAACCTAAGGTAGAAGTAGTTAAAGAAGAACCTAAGGTAGAAGTAGCTAAAGAAGAACCTAAGGTAGAAGTAGTTAAAGAAGAACCTAAGGTAGAAGTAGCT
>CAYXWT010000023.1:0-11740 GCA_964468895.1 uncultured archaeon
GTATAGTAAATTTTGATGGAATTAAATCTAGTAACAATAATTTTGAAACAATGCCAATTGATTATTATAATGATTCTATAAATTTTTATGAATAATTTTTTTACTAAGCAAATATTAGGAGATGAAATTTATGAAATTAAAAATATTTAATGTTTTACTTTTATTATTATTTTTACAATTAATATTAGTTCCAATTTATGCAGAAGATGTATATAATTCAGTTTATGACATATATCCTATTGATGATAATATATATCATATTGATAATATAAATGAAATTTTATATAATAAAGTTGATACTATTTCTGAAGATTATTTTGATTCTGAAAAGTTTGAAGATAATGTTTTGATTTATCCAGATTCAAATCTTTATGATACAGTTTGGACTAATTATTATACAGAATCTTCTACTAATAATGATTTTTTTAAAAACAATATTGAATCTGGAAACATAATCTCTACAAGTACGGTACATCCTGATAGTATAGTGTATACTTATAATAATATAAATACACAAGGTGATTATTATTTTGGTAGAGATCCAAAGGTTATAACTCAAGAGTATTTAGAAGTTATAGATTATTCTACAGATAATGATTCTTTAAATATAGATAAATTTAATTATAATGTGTCAACTATAAATTCTAATAATTCTGAAGATTCTGAAGAATTTAATATAAATCTTAATTATGAAACTGTTGCTCCAGAATTAAATATGAGTTATAGAAATGATTCAGAAAGTAAGTTAAGTTCTTTAAAATATCTTGATGGTGGTTCTGTAGAATCTATTGATACTTATTCTTGTATTGGTTGTATGCCTTGTGAATATTTGGGTTTAGAAAATAAAAATTTTGAACCAGTTTCTGATGAATTTTATGATAGTTATGAAGGTTATAAAGAAAATTTTGTAAATGATAGTTCTGCTTTAATGTTAAGACATAATTCTCAAGAATATGTTGATGGAGAAAAGTTTAAATCTGATTTGGAATTATCATATTATATTGATGGTGTAATTTATTATAAATAATTATATGGTGATTTAAATGAAAAATAAAGTTTTAGGATTTTTAGTAGTTTTGATATGTTTACAAGTGTTTTTGTCTTTTGTTAGTGCTCAAGATAATAATGATTCTCAAGAAATCTTATATGGTTTACAAAAACTAGAATTTAATATTGAAAATGAAGTCCTTGATATTGTTGTAGAAAATTCTTTTGAAACACTTACTGTTTTAGATAATGATGTAAATTATATGTCTTATATTAATATAAATGAAGGTCAATTTGATGAATCTATAGCTTATAACTTTATTGATATTTATCCAGATAGTTTAGTATATAGTTATAAAGATGCAGATTATATAAATGATAATAGTATCTCTTTTAGAATCGTAGATTATAGTCCTTATAATGATAATATAGATTTTGATAAAATAAATTATTCTGAAAATTACAGTTTAGTTGACAATCCAAATATTTATTATGAAAAAGATAATTCTTCTTCACAGATAGAGATAGATGCATATTCTAATTTATCAAATATTACTTATAAACATAATTTTGGTGAAGATTATTGTGTGGATTGTTATGGATATTTAAATGGAGCTGAAGTAGAAGAAAATGATTTTTCTAAAGATAAATATTATGAATCTTATGAATTTGATAATAGAATGTATAGTAATTTTTCAGAAGACTTTAAAGTTAAATTATACCATGTAAAAGATACTTTTGATTATGAAAATCATCTTGTCAATTCTGAAGATGAGTTTTTATATTATAATGATGGTCAACTATATAGATAATTAGTTGAATTTTTACTAAAAAATATTAAAATGGTGATTTATGTGAAATTTAAAGTAATATTAAGTTTTTTGTGTTTAATGATTTTTTTACAATCAATATTAGTTTCAGTTTATGCTGAAGATTTTGTAGATGTGTCCTATTTAAATGAAAATATTAATTATTACATTAATAATAAGGTAAATTCAGTAATATCTGATTTTCCTCAAGGAGATTTAATTTATAGTTCTGATGAAGTAGAAGTATATAACCATATTGATTCATCAGGAAGTGTATTTTGGGGTGAAATTCCATCTGATTCTTATACCATTACAAAGTCAGATGATAGTATAGTGTATGAATATTATAGTTTTAAGGGTACAGCTCATAATTCTGATACTGATCAATGTTATGTGAAATTTGTTGATAATACACCTGAAAATAATATTGTTGATTTAGATGAAACTTATTATAATTATAGTCACGATATGATAAGACAAAACAATTTAGTATCTATAGAATTAGAATCTAAAAATAATCATTTAAATAAAAGAGAATTCTATGAATTAAGAGATAATAGACTAGAATCAAATATTTATCTTAATAATGTTGAAAATCAATTTGTAGACTATTATAAAGTTACTGATGTTGATACAACAGATTCTATTGATTTATATAATGGGTATTTAGAAGACAATCTTAATAGTGAATATTTTGATATTTATTTAGAAAAATATCCTGAAAATTCTACTATTATAATTTCTCATAATCATGAATATTATAATGATGAAAGTGAAATGATAAATTATAGTCCAGACGTTATATTTTATAATAATGGTCAGTTTTATAAGTAATATTGTGATTTATATGAAACTAAAATTATTTTCTTTTCTATTTTTCACATTTAAATTAATAAGTATTATATACATAATTTTTGGTAAAGGGTACTTGAATTTATTTACTAAATTAACTACTATTTAACTAAACGTGCACATGTAACTATAGTTAGTTAAATAATAGTGTTTATAAATTTAACTTAACTATAAAATTATAAGGCAAGTTATATATATTTATATAAATAATTATTTTTAGGAGATTTTTTTATGAAAAGTAAAATTTTATTTTGTCTTTCTTTAGTTGTGTTTTTACAATTAATGTTTTCAGTAGTATATGCACAAGGTATAGGAAAGGATGATATTTCAAATAACAGATTATTAAGTGAGAATGTTCAAATTATAAGTGGTACATTAGATGATAATATAAGATATATCTCTGACACTTACCTTAATGGTAGCTCTAACCATCCAAATTTAGTATATGTTGACAATACTAGCCCAGATAGTACTGTGTATGTTTACAATAATGATAACCAATATATCTCTGGATCTCCAGATTCTTTAACAGATGAATCTCTTAGAATTGTAGATTATTCTGTAAATAATGATACTTTAAATGTAGATAAATTTACATATTCAGAAAATGGTTCTAGTCTGTATGGAGATGGTACTTTAGAAAAATATAGAATAAATTATAATAGTGGATATACAAACCCAGTATTAGAAGTTATCTATGTTAATGATAATCAAAATGAATTAGAAACATTACAATATAATAATTATGGAAATTCTAGAGGTTATACTACTTATAGTTATAATGGTAATTATCAAAATTCAGAAGTAATTTTAATTGATCCTGTTTTTAGTGATGTTACAAATGTAAGTAATGATTTTTCAGATGTATATGATAATTTTAGACAAAATAATGTTAATGGTGATTATCCTATTACTTTAACAGAATTTAATGAGTATTATGAAGATAATGAATTTTTAAATTCTAATATTGGATATTCTTACTATATTGATGGTCAGATATATAAATAAATTAATTTATTAAAAATTAATTTGTTTTTTTTAAATCTTTTTTTTTAAAAATACTAATTAAAATTGGTTCTACATAACAGACTTGTTGTATATATACAAATAACTTTATTTTATAAGTTTTTCTAATTCTAAATATTATGTAATATAATAAATATTTAATTATTTTATTGCTGGGTTTCCCGAGCGGTCAAAGGGGCTGGACTTAAGATCCAGTGCTTAGTGCTTCGCAGGTCCGAATCCTGCACCCAGCATTTAAAAGAAGGTGATTTTTTATGAAAGTTGGAATTATTGCAGATGTACATGATAATATTCATAATTTGATTTTAATTTTAGAAAAATTAGAAGAAAGCAATTGTGAAAAAATATTGTTTTTAGGAGATTTTGCAGGAGCAGCTGTTGCTTTTGTATTAAGAAGTTCTAAAATACCTATTTTTGGAATTTGGGGTAATAATGATGGTGATAAAACAAGAATTACTAGACTTTCTATGCATCCAAATAGTAATTTAACAATGGCTGATGATATTTTTGATTTTATAGAAATTGATAATAGAAAGATATTTTTAACACATTATCCTAATCTTGCTAAACCTATGGCTAAATCTAAAGAATTTGATGCTGTATTTTATGGACATAATCATCTTAAAAATGTAGAATATATTGGAGATTGTTTAGTAGCTAATCCTGGTGAAATTGGAGCTCAAAAAACAGGAGTTCCAAGTTATGGAATTTATGATACAAAAACAAATAAAATTGAAATTATAATACTTGAAAATGGTGTTATTTTAGGTACAGATAAAGTAAGAGAGCATATGAAAGAAATTTCTTTTAAGTGGAGTCAAACAAAAGCTCATAAATATTAAAAATAAATAAATTTTATTTTTAATTTACTCTAAAGGAAAATATATGAAACCAAAGAAAATAAGTAGGGCTTTTTCTAAAAATATAGGTTTGCCTAAAAATATTAAGAGTTTAGAATTTGAAAATACAAAATCTACTCCTAAAATTAGTGGTGTATTAGGTACTTCTAAATTATTAGCATTTTGTGTTAAAAGAAAGTATAATCTTCCTGATAATATGGTAGTTAAGGGATCTTGTGTTTTACCATATCAAATAAGTTTATTATCTAAGCTTAATAAAACTATTAAGGTTCTTAAAAAAGGTGACATTATAGTTCACAATAATTTGAGTTGTAGTATTATTAATTTTAAAAAGAAAAAAATAAGTTATATAAATGATTTACATTCTTTACCTTCTTTAGTATCTTTTAAAGGTTTTAAAGTATTTTATAATAAAATGATGTCTAAAATAAAAGAAAATAAATCAACACATGTATATTGTCATACATGGATATTTTATGAACATCCAAATTTAGCAGAAAAGTTAGGTTTTAAGTTGGTTAGAAATATAGATAAATTTAAGAGTTTGTTAGAAAAAAATAAAATTATAAAAATAGAAAAATATAGTTTTAAATCTGACAAATTAATCTGTAGAGATATTGATAATAAAATTGTAGCTCTTAATGCTAATTTATTACCTTTATGGGTAAAAGAAATAAAATAATAAAAAAACTATATTTAAAAACTCTTTTTGTCTTAAATATAATATTATTGCTAGGTTTCCCGAGCGGTCAAAGGGGCCAGACTCAAGATCTGGTGCTTAGTGCTTCGCAGGTTCAAATCCTGCACCTAGCATTTTTAATCTTATTTTATTTCTAACTATTTATTAATTCTATTTTAGTTAATAAGTATTATTATTATGTGATCTTAATTTTATATGTTATTAATAAAAAAGATAATTAAAATTATTGTTATTGTTTTTTGATTTCTATTAAATTTATCATTTATGATTCTTATCTATTTCTTTAGTTTGTGATAAAGAAAAATTATTGTTGGTGGACTTTTTTTCTTTTTTAAATAAATAAAAAATCTTAGTGGAAAAGCATAAAATTCCAGTAATTGTGATTATAATTATTACAATTATTATCATTACTAATCCACTTATTGCAAATAACATAATTTATTCTTTTTTCTAAAGTTATTTAGTGTTTTCGTCCTAATGTACTACTTATTTTATATGCTAATTTAGCTATAGGCATAGTTTGTAAACATATTTTTCCAGGACCTGAAAGTGTTGCTAAAAATAATCCTTCTCCACCAAATAGCATATTTTTTACACCTTTTACAGCAGCAATATCATAAGTTACTGTGTCTTCAAAATATGCAATGTGGCCAGGATCTATTTTTAAAGTTTGTCCTTCTTCAAGATTAATTTCAATTAAATCACCACAGATTTCTAAAAAAACATAACCGGTACCACTTATTTTTTGAAGAATAAATCCTTCGCCTCCAAAAAATCCTGCTCCTAATTTTTTGTTAAACTTAATATCTAGGTTAACTGTTTCTTGAGCTACCATAAATGCATCTTTTTGTGCAATTATTGTCTTTGTACCATCTAATTGAATAGGTACTATTTTTCCAGGAAATTCAGAAGGAAAAGAAATCATACCTTGTCCATCTTCACAACTATAAGTATTCATAAAAAAAGATTCTCCAGAGAGTAATCTTCCAAAGGCTTTTCCAACTCCTCCTTTAGTGTTAGTTTCCATTTTTATGTTTGTACTCATCCAACCCATGCCACCGCCTTCAGTATATAATGAATCTCCTTTTTGTAAGATTACATCTAAGGTTTGCATAGATTCTCCTCTTATTTTAAATTCCATTTTTTCACCTCTAAATTATATTTATTAAAATTAATACTAATTTTATTATTACTTCTTTTTTTAAATGCATTTCTTTTTTATAAATTAGAATTTAGGGTTGGATTTTATTATTTTATAGCTTTGTAAAAAAATTAAACTTAATATTTACAATTGTGTAATTATAATACGAAATAGTCATACCTAATTTAAGTATTTAATTAAATTTATTTTAATATATAGATTATAAAATTTAGATTGTAAGATTTATTAAAAATAGTTATATCTAGTTTTCTAAAGCAATCAAATTCAAGATTTGATATGATTGTGTTTTATAGTTTCAAATCTTGCATCTAATGTTTTTTATAGTATTTGATTTTATTTAAGTTTCTATTTTATTAAATAATTTTGTACCTATTATTCCTAATATTATTATTAATAAAATTAAAATTCCTAAACTTAAGAACATATTAATTTTATAACTAACTCCTAAACTAAATTTTAATATGTTTACAGCATAAGTAAAAGGATTTATTTTAATTAATAATTGAATAATTTTAGGGAAATTATTTACTGGAAATAAAGCACCTGAAATAAAAATCATTGGCATAATTAATACATTCATTATTATTGGAAATGATTGCATATCATCAAATTTAGAAGCAATACTAGTTCCAAGTAAATTAAATAAAAGTGAAATTATAAACATAAATATTATACATATTGGGAATAGGAACCAGTTTACAATTCTAAAACCCATAATAAATCCTAAAAATAATACTATTATTCCTTGAATGGTGCTTGTAGTAGCTCCACCTAGACATCTACCAAATAATAAACTGGATCTAGATACAGGTGCTACTAATGTTTCTTTTAAAAATCCAAATTGTTTATCCCAAATCAAAGACATTCCGTTCATTGTTGAACTCATAAGAATTGTCATTCCAACTATTCCAGGAATTAAAAATTGTATATAATTTCCATTACCTACTTGTTCAAACATACCTCCTATTCCAAAACCAAAGGCTATTAAAAATAATAATGGTTGTATTAATGTTACTAGTAATCTTTGTTTATTTCTGAAATATTCTTTAATTTGTCTGTGCCACATGACAGTTAATGCATTCATTTTCTAAACCTTTTTCTCATTTGTTCTATATTACTTCCTGATTGTTCTCTAATATCATAGCCTGTTAATTTTAAAAATGCATTTTCAAGAGTATCTGTTTTTGTAGTTTTTTTAATATATTTTGAAGTTCCTTCTATTAATATTTTTCCATTATCAATTATTGCAATTTTAGTTGCTATTTTTTCAGCTTCATCTAAATTGTGTGTTGTAAAAAAGATTGTTATTTTTTGTTTTTTATTTATTTTTTTAATTTGATCCCAAAGAAAAGCTCTTGTTTGAACATCTAAACCTAAAGTTGGTTCATCAAGAAATAATATTTTTGGAGAATGAAGAAGTCCTCTTGCAATTTCAACTCTTCTTTTCATTCCTCCAGAAAACTTTTTTACAAGTTCATCTTTTCTTTCAAGTAAACCTATATTATCTAACATTTTTTCAATTTTATTTTTAATTTCTTTCTTTGGAATTCCATATAAACTTGCATGATAATAAAGATTTTCATAAGCTGTAAGATCATCATCTAAAGTTGGATCTTGGAAAATAACACCAATTGATTTTCTTACATTTTTTTCTTCTTTGGCTGTATTAAATCCAGCTATAGTTATAGAACCAGTAGTAGGTTTTGAAATTGTTGTCATCATTTTTATGGTTGTTGATTTTCCTGCTCCATTAGGACCTAGAAAAGCAAAGATTTCACCATCATTAACTTTAAAATTAATATTATCTATTGCTATAAACTTTTTAAATTTTTTACTTAAATTAATTACATTTATTGCGATCATATTTTATTACCTTTTTATAATTTAGATTTTTTAGAAATAGTTATTATTTTTTTAAAAATTTAAATTCTCCACCTTCAATTTTAATTGCTTTACCGTTAACTAATGCATTTGCTATTTTCTGTCTAGCACTTAAAACTAATCTATGAAAAGTAGGTTGAGAAATTTCCATCTTTTTTGCACATTCATTTTGATCTAATTGTTTACAATCTTTTAATCTTATAGACTCTAATTCTACATAACTTAAACATATTTCTTCTAGTTCTCTGATAGGAACTCCTGCAGGTTTAAAATAAGTTATATCGGGTTTATTTCTTATTCTTCTAAATCTTCTAGGTCTAGGCATAATATATCTTCTTTTTTAATTTTTTTATAAAAATAATTTCATCTTTTTTATTTTTAATTTCTATATATTTTTTTTTAATTTTATCTAAACAATGTTTATGTTCATAATAATAAGACATTTTTTTATTAAAATCATAATTTGATGCATTTTTAATAAAATTTATTCTTTGTTTAATATTGGATTTGTATTTTTTAAATAAAATGTTTTTAAGTTCTCTTTTAATAAGTCTAAATATAATTTTGTATTTGTTAATATTAAGCCAAACAATTGTATCAGCTTTTTCAAGAGCTTTTTTATTCCATTTAGTATATACACCTTCAATAATCCAATCTTTATTTTTAATAATTTTATTAAATTCTTTATTTCTATGTTCTTCTGTATTACATGTAGTAAATTTTATTTTCCAATAGATGTTATCTAAATCAAAATATTTTATTTTTAGTATTTTACTTATTTTTTTTGCAAGTGTAGTTTTACCAGATCCAGATGCACCTATTATATATATTTTCATAATTTTTCTTTTTCATTGTTACTTAAAAAATATTCTATAATTTATTACTTTTAGTGATTACAACTTTGTTGTATGTCTTCTAAATTATTTATATTTTCTATAACTTCAGATAATTTAGTATAGTTTCCTTTTTTAAGTTTTATATTTTTTTCTTTAAATAAATTAATTGCTCTTTGGCCTATACCTAAAGTAAAAACTAAATCTATATTATATTTTGAAACTTGATCAACAGGAGTTAAGTCTTTACTAGTATGATTAATATCATTTTCAATATATTCTATATTTTTGGTGTTATAATCATAGATTGCAAAGTATTTACAATATCCAAAATGTTCACTTAAATCTGATTCTAATTGTTTATTATTATCTAAAGCTATTAATATCTTCATATTTTTCTTTCTCCTAATTTTTATTATTTAATTCAGTAATTTATTTTTAAATTTCTTCTAAAACTTCTTGAATAGTTTTATTTTGAATTTCTTTAAATTTCAGATTTTTATCATTTATTGCTGAAATCATATTTGATCCAAATTTACCACAAATGATAAGATCTATGTTTTTATCATTTAACATTTCAACAACACTAAAACCAGCACCACCTCCGCCAACTGCAAAAGGATTTTTTAGTGCTTCTATTAGTTTTTTATCTTCAAATACAAGATAGTAATCAGCTCTTCCTCCTCTATTACTTATTATTGAATTTAAATCGTTTTTATCACTAGCTATTGCGATTTTCATATTTTCATCTCCACTATTTTTTCTACAACTATTCCTTGTATTATAGATATAATTATCATAACACTCATTAGAACTATTGCATATGTTACACTAAAGTATAATATTATTATTGGTAATATTGGTATTTTTATTGATCTATTATAAAGAAATGTTGCGATATATGCATCTCTAGCACCTTCTTTTTTAAGATCTTTAAGTAATGGATACCACATGTATATTGGACCAGTTGAAATAACTCCTCCTAAAATGGATATTAACCATCCTTTAATTCCAGAGTTTTTTCCTAAATATTTTGAGATTGTTTTTGGTTTTATAAAATAATCTGCAATAACCATTAATATAAATATTATTATAAAAACATAGTATATATTTGAAAATATACTTAAAAATTTATTTAAAACTAAAATAAATTTGCTTTTATTAATAATAAGTAAGATTAAATATAAAATTATTACAAAACCAAGAAAAAATAAACTTTTATTATCTTTATAATTAATCATATTATATTCACCACTGTAACTGTTATAATTGCTACAATTATTGAAAATACAAAATTACTTATATTTCTAACTATTGCAAACTTTTTTCCAAGTAAAACAATTTCAGCTGGTAACTGTACAATTCCAACAGTAACCCATGCAACTAGAAAAGCAGTTATTGCAACTAAACTGATTCCTTGTTTTAATAGTTCTCCACCTATTATGTAACTAGTAATTGGATTTCCTGCTGCAACACTTCCAATTCCAGCACCTATTATAGTATCTATAAAACCACCACTAAATAATAATTTAATAGTTTCACTAGGTATTAATATATCTACTAAACTAACTAAAAGTATTATTGAAAAAATCATTGGTAAGGAATTTAGTATTCCTTTTAAAGATTTTTTAATAGATATTTTTAATTTTTTGTTCATAATTTTAACCTGTATTTTTTTAGTTAATTTTTTTAAAAGTTTAATTTAATTTTTATTTTTTTATATCTTTAAGAGATTATAATATTTATATATGTATTTGTGATTTTAATATTATGTTTTTATAATTTTAAATATTTGTAGTTGTAATTTTTAAATAAAAAAAAAGAAAGATAAAAGATTTATTGTGTATTGTTTCTAAATCTTCCACCTAATCTTCTACCCATTCCATTTCTTTTACCAAAATTGCTTGTGTCTGTAGTAGTATTTTTGTTATTTGGATTACATTTTCCAAGACCTCTTCCAGTCATAGGTCCTTTTCCATCTGGTCCTGTTTTATCTTCTCTAGGCATAATAATTCCTCCGTATATTTTTTATTTTGAATCTATATTCAAAACTAACATAATTAGAGACCGAAGTCTTTTTAAAGGTATTGAATATATATTCACAACTGAGTTTAAATAATCACATTATCTTTTAGAAAATAAAAACTCTAAAGTAACTTATAGTACTGGTTCTATTAAAAAAAGAAGATCTGGTTTATTATGATAACCAAGATATTTCTTTATTTTATAATATTGTTATAGATGTTGGTGGTATTGAATATAGTGGTAGTTTAAAGTCTGTAACTTATTCATCTTTATATCTAAATCTATATTATTATGTTATTTACGATATAAGTGGTAATATGATTAATATAAAACATAATGATTTCGAATAATTAATAATTTTGTATTATTTTATATATTTGTGATATTTTTAATTTATCTATCTTTAATGTGTTGATTATTAGTGAAAAACATTTATTACGCTTTTTTGGCTCTAAAAAGCTTTAAATACGCTTCTACCTATTTTGGGTTATATGTTAACCCTAAATAATTTTCTAATATTAGAAATAGATTTTTTAATTTTATTTTAAAATATGGGCATCTAAGAATCGAAAAACAGTTGCTAAATTATTGATCTTTATTAAATC
>CAYXWT010000024.1:0-11469 GCA_964468895.1 uncultured archaeon
GCTTTAGATACTAAAAGATTAAGTATGTATAGATTACCAGAAACATATAGTGCTATGCATATTAAACACGGAGAAACACCTGCTATATATAAAGATGCATATATTGATTTCTTTGCAAATGATGGGTCTGATCAAGGAGATGTATTTATGGCATTTTTAGATTCTTTTGCATTTTGGACACCACATTTAATAAAAGAAAGTCTCAAATTAATACCTGGTCAATTAACAGATAGTATAAATGTAAAACTTGATGATATACTTAAAGGAAAAATTAAAAGAAATAAAGTAGATGATATTGTTCTTTTTACAGATACTATTAATACTGGTTGTGGTACTTCTTGTACTATTACATTAGATAATTCTAATTATTTAGAAAAAGTAACTAGACAAAAAACTCTTGCTAATCAAAAAGCAGAAGATGCACCTGGATACGTAGATCCTAGTACAAGTAAATCTCAAGAAAAATTAAAACAAGAAATTATAGATCAAAAATTACAAGATAAATATCAACAAATGGATTATGCAATGGATCAATTAGAAGGTGGACTTAAATCTTTTGATACCGATCAAGAAGAAATAGATTCTATTAAAGAAAATTATACTGAACAATACATAAATCAAATTGAAAATTCAACTTCTGAAATTGAAGAAAATGTAAGTAATAATATAGATGGTATTACTGATGATATTAGTATTAGTTTTTCAGTTCCACGTGGAATTATGATTCAAAACTATATACTAGAAAATACTTCTAAAAAGAATTTAGAAAAAAAAGGTCAAAATTTAATTTCTTTTACACATCATACTGATTATGATGGAACAACTGCAAATGAAACTAATAAAAATGCAATAAATCTAGTTACTGCTAGAAATGAAAAAAACACTTGTGAACAAAAAATTCAAAATCTAGATTTTTTAGGTATACCTATTGGTTGGGCTACACCTAATAATTATAGAGCAGCAGGAGTTATGTTACTTCAAGAACATCTTAGTTATATTACTATGCCTGCTTATAAAAACACATGGGTTATAGGTGCTTTAACTAGTAGTGTTCCTCAACAAGCTATTATTATGCCAGAAATCTATGGTTGTGTAGATGATCAAGAAGGAAGATATAATCATTTCTTTGTATCTACTAGAGCTGATGATGAAATTACAAAAAATCCCAAAAATCAAGTTGGAGAAATGGTTGAAGATAGTTTAGATAATATAGGTGATTCATTAAGTAAAATAAGTAAAGGTACTGATTTTGAAAAAACAGTAAAAACAGGAACTAATGAAGCAAAAAAGTTTATAGAAAATAATATTAAAGAATATCCTATTGTTCAATCAAGATTAGTTACAAATGGTGAAGCTAATGGAAGTTTAAATGGACAATTATTCTTTATTGAACTTGGACCTAATACAAATTGTAATGCTAATGCTCTAAGTGATACTGGTGTAGAATTCTTAAAAGATAAAACTCTTAATGAATCTTTAAAAATAGATAAAGAAAATGGAGAAATGTCTCTAATCAATGAAGATGGAACAGTTAATATTATAATTGATAAAGATAATTCTGATTTTGTAAGATTGATTGGAACTAATTTAGGTATACCAGCTAAAGTAATACCACATAGTTTAAGTTATATACCAGTTCCAGATACAAATTCTGAATTATTTGAAGTTGATGTTTATGGAAACTTTACAGTTTTAGATGGTGACTTTTTAGATTGTCTTAAAGCTGGTTATGAAGCTCAAACTGGTTTAGTAATGGAAAGTGGAGTTACTAATCTTAAAGATTATTTTGGAAATGTAAAAAATGTAAATATTCTAAATCCATTAACACAATATAATGTATATCCTCAAAATACAAAAATTGTTGCTGAAGGAACTCCTAGACTTGTTGCTAATAATAAAAGTGCTATATTAAAAATAAATGGTAAAAGAAAAAGTAATTTAACACATATAAATAACGAACAAAAATACTTAGGACAAAATATATCTGTTCAATTTGAAAATGCACAATTAATATATAGTGGAGAAAAAGACTCATATATTATGTGGGTACAACATACAACTGTTACTAGCAGTAATGATATAAAATCACTAGATACTACTCTAGTAAAAGAAAAAGCAAATAATGGTTGTGATGAAGAAGAAATTGCTTTAGATTTTAAAGTTAAACCTAGTAATACAAATGATGATTCTCAAACTGTAGCAAATGTAGAAAAATTAAATAAAGCTTTTGAAAATATTGGCCCATTTAAAATGTTTGATACAGCTACTAAAACATTTATATTTTATATAAGTGAACCACCTGAATGTGAACAAAGATTAAAAATTATAGATAAAGAAACAGGTGAAATATTTGATCAAAAAATTACAGATATTCAAGAAACTGCAAATGGAATTAAAATAAAAACAGAAGATGGTTCAGAACATGAATTTGAGTTTAGTGCTGATAATGGTATACCTGAACTTAAATATAATGGTGAACGAGAAACATTACTTTCAGCACAAGGAAATAATGGTTCATTTTGGTATGATCCACAAACTGGTAACTGGTACACAGAAAACGGACATCTAATACCTTTTGACAGTGAATTTAAAGACGGAATGATGTTTAGTGCTAATGAAAATGGAGAAGTTACAGGTAAATCTGCACAAAATGTATTTAATATAGGTGATAGTGGTTCAGGTGGTAGTAATAGTGGATTTAATATTCCTCTAACACCTAGTTCTTTTGTTAATCTAATACTTTATATTAGTATAATATTATTTGCATTTATGCTAATAAATTATAAAATTAAAAAAATAAAACCAAAAAATATTAAAAAGAAAAGATAACTCTTTTCTTCCTTATTTTTATTAATATTTATAATAACTTTTATATATAATTATATAAATAATAACCTAAAAAGTGATAATTTATGAATTGGGCAGAAAATCATGCAAGAAAAATTATAGCAAAATTCCCTAATCAAGAAGAATATGTATGCGCTTCAGGAATAACTCCAAGTGGATTTATACATGTTGGAAATTTTAGAGAATATTTTACTGTTGAAGCTGTTAGTAATGAGCTTAAAAAATTAGGTAAAAAAGTAAGACATTTTCATTCATGGGATAATTTTGATCCTTTAAGAAAAGTTCCTAAAAATATACCTGAAGAAAGAAAAGATGAATTTAGAAATTATATTGGTATGTGCATAACTGATGTTCCTGATCCATTTAATAAAGAAAAATCATATGCAGATCATTTTATGAAAAAATTTGAAAATGAATTAAAATTAATAGGATGTTCAGCTGAATTCTTAAATCAAGAACAAATATATAGATCTTGTGATTATAAAGACAAAATTAAAATTGCTTTAAATAAAAAAGAAGAGATAAAAGAAATTTATAATAAATTTAGAAAAGAACCTGTTGGCGAAAATTGGTGGCCAGTAACACTTTGGTGTGAAAAATGTAATAAAGTAACAGATATTATATTAAACTATGATGGTAATTATACTTTAGAATATAAATGTAAACATTGTGAACATCAAGGAAAAATAGATTTTTCCAATAATGGAAATGTTAAACTTAGATGGAGAGTAGATTGGCCTATGAGATGGTCATATTATAATGAACACTTTGAACCAAGTGGTAAAGATCATATGTCTTCAGGTGGTTCCAATGATATGGCTCAAATATTAGTCAAAGATATATTTGATGGTCATCAAACTTATGCTTTTATGTATGAATTTATTGGTATAAAAGGAGGAGGTGGAAAAATGTCTTCTTCAAGCGGTAATATTTATACTATTTGTGATATATTAAAATATTATCTTCCAGAAATATTTAGATATTTATATGCTTCAACTAAACCAAGTAGTCCATTTGATATTCAATTAGATGAAAATATATTCCAAGTATATACTAAATTTTATAATTTAGAAAAAGAATATTATGACAATGATGTCACTACCACTGTTGAGAACACCAATAATAATAGTAAAGATACTAAGACATATGAAATTAGTAATGTTTGGCTACCTAAAACACAACCGCATCAGCCTAGACTACAAGAATTTATAACACTATATCAAGTTTTAGATAAAGATACTATTGGCTTCTATATCAAGGTTAATAATATAACTTCAGAATTTGATATAAAAAGAATAAATCAAATTTATAATTGTGCAAAAAATTGGTTAAATGATTTTGCACCAGAAAAATATAAACTTAAAGATGTAAATGAATATAGCAAAGATATTCAAAATACAATTATAGAATTTATGGAAAACAATAAAGAGTTTAGTGAAGATTATCAAAATAAATTTTATAATTTTATGAAAGAAAAAGATATTAATATTAAAGAAGCTTTTAAGAATTTTTATATATTAATATTTAATAAAGATAAAGGACCTAAACTAGGAAATATTATTCAATTCTATGGAGTTAATAAAATACTAGAAATAATTAAAAATAAAAAAAATTAAATAATTAAAAAAATGGTGAATAAAAATATGGTTTCAAAATGTATAAAATGCGGAAAAATATTAAAAAACTTTGGTATGTATTGTGAAAAATGCGAAAAAGAAATAAATTATAAAATAGATAGAAGAGACAATTTTCAAGAAAGATATAATAAAGCAGATTTCTTTCAAAGACAAAGAATGAAATAAGTAATTTAAAATTATTTTAAAAAATGATTATTATCAATATAATTATTTTTTAAATTAATTTAACAACTCATCCAATTTAGAACTAATATCTTCTAAACCTTTTTCTGAGCCACATGATTTCAAAACAACTTCTCCTTCTTTATCTAAAATTACAAATGAAGGAATATATCCACATTCTGAATTTGTAATTTCATTAAAATCAAGATTTTTATTTAAACCTTGTGCAATTTCATCAACTTCAAAAGTTGCATCATTTATAACTTGTGCCCAAAGGTTTGTACTATCTTTATAATTATCCCAAATCTTAGTTTTATACTCAGGAATCATCCTACTACAATGTCCACAATAAGTACCTACAAAAAGAATAACTGAAGGTCTTCCTTTAAAATCTTCAAAACTAGAAAATTGATCTATCTGATAATTAGCAGTTAGTTCATTATCTTTTGACTCAATATTTGCATCTTCTAATCTAGGAAGAGTATCATTTTCTCTTGAGTTTATATTTAAATTAGAATCATCTAAATTATCAACTCCTTTATATTCTGGATTATCAGTAGTTGTTTGAACATCATCAACCTTGACAGAAGATTTAGGAGTTGTAGATATTAATGACATTATAAATATTATAATAATAACAAAAGCTAAAGCAGTTATATAATAATGCTTATGATTTAATTTTTTAGATTTTGTTTTTTCAGACTTTACTTTAATTTCTTTTTTAATTTCTTTTTTTCTTTTAGACATATTTTTATCATCTCATAGTATAAAATATAAATTCAATAAAACATATAATTAGAAAAACCATTATAAATATATTTATTATATTATAAATTTAAAAAGAAGTTAATTTGATTTTATTAACAAATAATAAATTATTATGTAGATTAAAATACAAATTAAATTATCTAAAAAATTAATTCTTAGATAATTTTTTAATTCTATTTAATCTAAAACCAGCAGTTTTTAATTGTTCAGTACCAAAACCAGCTTGTTTTAATTGTTCTAAATTATATCCAACTTTATATAATTGAGTAGCACTAAAATTTAACTTTCTAAGTTCTTTAGCACTAAAATGTAATATTCTAAGTTGTCTAGCATCAAAACCAAGTTCATAAATTTCTTTAGCACTATAGCCAGCATAATGAAGTTCTCTAGCACTAAATCTAGCATCATATAATTCATTAGCACTATACCCTGCTTCTCTAAGAGAAGTTGCATCATAATCTGCTTTTTTAAGCTCTCTAGCACTATATACTTTAACTAAATCTCTAGCTTCAAATTTTGCACGTCTCATATCTTTAGCATTATAACCAGCTTTATAATATTCTTCAATAGGAATATCTAAATCTATTAATTCTTTAGCTTTATAATCTGCAAATCTTAAAGCTTCTAAACTAAAACCAACTTTGTATAATTCAATAGCAGAGTAACCAACTGAATGAAATTGCTTTGCACTATAACCTATACTTAATAATTCTTTAGCACTAAAACCATTCATTCTTAGATCATATAAAGTAAAACCAGCTAAATGTAAATCTAAAGCACTAAAACCTGCTAATCTTAAAGCTTCTAAATCAAAACCAAAACTTAAAAATTCTTGAAGAGAACAACCAAGTTTATGTACTTCATTAGCTAAAAAACCAATATCTAATAATTTTTTATAATCAATACCACTATCAAATAAATCTTTAGCACTATAACCTACTGCTTTAAGATCTACAATAGTATAACCTAAATCTAATAAATCATTTACATTATATTTTAAAAATCTTAATTCTTCAAGTGTAAATGTTTTTTTATCTACACAATGTTCAAATATTTTTCCTATAGCTATTAATTCTTCAAGACTATAACCAGCTTCTTTTAATTGAAGAATTGTAATACCTTGATTATAAAGTAGTTTTGCTGGAACCTTCTTTTTTTTAAAATCAATAATATTATAATCTAAATCTAAAAATTCTTTTACAGTAAAACCAGCTTCTAAAAGATCATTAATTTTAAAACCAATACTTATTAGTTCTTTTAAAGAAATATCTTCTTCTTTTAGATTTTTAGGAATACAATCTTGAGATATTAATTGTTCTAAACTAAAACCAGCTTCATATAATTCTTTAATACTATAACCAGCTTCTTTTAATTCTCTAGCACTAAATCCACATTTTTTAAAATCTTTTAAAGTAAATATATCTTTAAGTTCATTAATATTATAACCTAAATCACATAATTTTTTTAAAGTAAATTTGTGTTTAATTAAATCTTTTGGTTTATAACCTAATTCAAATATTTCTTTAATAGAATAATTTGCTTTAATTAAATCATTAAGACTATAACCTGCTTCTTTTAATTCTTTAGCACTATAAGCATTTTCTTTTAATTTTTTTGCATTTACATTTAATTTTTTTAATTCTTTAGCACTATATTCTGCATATATAATAGAATCTACATCAAAACCAACTTTATATAATTCAACAGCATTATAACCTACTTCTTTTAATTCTTTAGCAGAACAATTAGTAGTTTTTAATTCTTTTAAAGTATATTTTTCTTTATTTAAGTCATTAACAACAAAACCTAAATCATATAAATCTTTTACATTTAAATCTAATTTTTTTAAATCTTTAAGATTTAATCTTAATTGTTTTAATTTTTTAGAATTTATTTTATTTTCAAGTAATTCTTTTACTTTATAACCAGCAATAATAATTTCTTTAATAGAATATTTATTGGAATATAGATCTTTAAGAGTATATTTTTCATCTTTTAATTCTTTAGCTAAAAATCCAATTTTTTTTAAATTTAATATAGAAATATTTTCTTTTTTAAAATCTTTTAGATTATAACCAATATCTTTAATTTCTTTTAATTTAAATCCAGAATCTAATAAATCTTTTATTTTAAATCCGGCTCTTTTAAGTTCATTATAATTAAATTTTAGTTTTTTATAAATAATTGATTTTGCTTTTATTTTTTTTAAATTTTTTAAAAAACCAATAATACTTATTTTATTATATTTTAAATCTTCAATAGTAACTTGAGGTATTACAAATTTATTACTTATATTTAATTGTTTATCTATTAATTCTAAAACTTCTTTTTTATTTAAATTTAATTTTTTATTTTTCATATAATAATCACATCCAATACATAATTAAAAGCTAAATTAATTATATTTAGTAAACAAGTAATATTTCACCTAAGATATAATATATATAAGAATGGAAATATTTATATATTATTATAAAATGCAAATTAGGTTATGTAGAACCTACAATTTTGTTTAATTAATTTAATATTAAAATTAAAAGATTTAATATGGTTGCAAAAGCAACCCATAAAACATAAGGAAATAATAAATATGCCGATGTTTTATTAATCTTATAAAACATAATAGTACAAAAAACAATTAATATTTCCAAAATTATAATTTCTATTAATCCTACAAGTAATAATTTAAATTCAAAAAATATTAAACTCCAAAGTATATTAAAAATTAATTGTATATAAAATAAGTTAATAGCTTTGTTTCTTAATTTTCTATTTTCCAAAGAGTTAGTTTTCGTACTTAATAATAAATATAAAGAAATAATCATTAGAATAAATATTATATTCCATGCTATTGGAAAAACATAACTTGGTGGAACTATTGACGGTAAGTTAATTGTTTTATACCAAGTAGATGTATTTCTACTTGTAAAAATAGAACCTAATAAAGCAGTTACAACAATACTTACAAAAGATACTACAAAATATTTTAATTTTAAAAATTTATTTTTAATTTTTATCGAAGACATATTTAATATATATTTAAAATCATTATAAACTTTTCTATATCATTTTATTTAGGTTTTTTATTTTTAAAAGACCAATATTTCTTTTTTTCAGATCTTTTAAAACCAAATTTATTAGCTATACTTTTATGCATACCTTTAACTCTTTTTTCAATTTCGGCACAGTCTTTTTTGTATTCTTGAGCATAGACTTTTTCTAAAGGTAATTCTAGTAACATAGCTCTATCTTTTAATTCATGATTATATCTATATTTATGATTCCAAAGATGTTCAAAATTTAAATGTTTTAAAGATTTAAAATAATTTGGATTTAAAAAGAATATAGTTTTTTTATTTTTAAAATTATTTATAAATAAAGAATAAATAAAATTTGAAAAATATTTGATTTTATGGTTTTTACAAAACTTTTTAACTTCTATAGGATTAGCTGTTTGATAATTACCTAAAATAACAGATGTTTTAAGATTTCTATTTACAAAAAGATCAAAATTCAACCTAGATAAAAAAGGTTCTTTAAAAATAGATTTAAGTATTATATCCTCAGAATAAACATCAATAGCTAGAGATAAAGGTGCATCTTGATAAGTTGCAATTTTAAAAGTTAATTTATGTTTTTTAAAATCTTTTTTTAAATCACTTAAAACAGGAGCTATCATTTTAAAAGAAATATATATTAATTCATTTTTATTTAAATTAATATTATTCTCAAAAACAAATCTCTTAGATAACAATTTAAACAAAGATGTGTTTTCTATTTTTTTAATTAAATTAAAAGTATTTACTTGATTTAAATAGGGGTTATGTAGTATAGAGGTATATAAATTGAGCTTTTTTATTTTCCTACCTTTAATTAAAGAAATATCTCTTTCATTTAAACCAAGTAATGCTAAATTTTCAAAATTTACTTTTTGCATAATTTTTTCTTTTATAATACTATTTTAAAGTTTCTTTATAATTATTGCTTACAACTATTGCAAAAAGAACTAATAATCCAACAATGAATATAGATATCCAAGCTAAATTAGGAACTGCTAAACAAATTATTAGAACTGTAACAAAAGTAAATATACACACAGTTTCTACAATACTTACAAAAACATTTTTTTCAGATTTTGTCTTTAAATTTGTTTTAGCTTTACCATCTACAGATATTGTTACTTTTTTACGAACCATAATATCATCTTCCTTTTTTATTAAAGTATTTCTTTTTTTGAGTAGCTTTTTTATGCTTCTTAGATGTCTGTAGTTGATTATATTTATATTTCTTTTCTTTTTGCTCTAAATATTCAGGACTGTTTTTATCAACAACTTTAAATTTTTCTTTAACTCTATTAACTTCATCTTTTCTTCTTTTTTGTGTTCTAAGTTTATTAGAATAAGATTTTGAGTTTTGGAAATTGTCAATTTTGTCACGTATATTAATAGTTTTAAGATCTAAAATTTTAAAATCTGGCTTTTTAATACCTTTAACGTCAAAATTTTTAGTGATTTTCAAAAAAGAACCTTCTTCTCTATTAAGAATTAAATTTACTACTCTACCAGATTTACCATTTCTAGCAGTTCTTCCAATTCTATGAACATATTGATCTTTTTCTCTAGGTAAATCATAATTATAGATTTCAGTTATATTTTCAATATGTAAACCTCTTGCAGAAACATCTGTAGATATTAAAACACCTTTTGTACATTCTTTAAATGCGTTAATAGTTTTAGTTCTTACATTTTGAGAGATACCACCATGTAATTTAAAAGAATTAAAATGATTTAAATCAAGATTATGATGCACAATATCTACTAAATCTTTAGTATTACAAAAAACTATAGATTTACTGTTTCTTTGTTTATCTAATAAATAAAATAATAATGAAAACTTTTCTTTACCTTTCATTTTATAGTATTCTTGTTTAAGTTTACTTGAATCTACAAAATATTCTACAACTATTCTTTTAGCGTTAGTTAAATATTTTTTTTCTAATTTTGTAATATCTCTAGATATTGTAGCTGAAAACAAAAGAACTTGTTTTTCTTTTGGACTTTTTACAATAACTGTTTGAATATCTTTATAAAAACCCATATCACACATTCTATCAGCTTCATCTAAAATAAGAATTTTTAAATTTTTTAAATCTAAATTTCTTCTATTCAAATGATCTAATAATCTACCAGGAGTTGCAATTACTATATCTGCTTTTCTAAGTTGTTTTTTTTGTTCATAAATAGAAGTACCACCAAAAACAACACATGAATTTATAGGAACATACTTAGTAAATTTAGCACATTCTTCATATACTTGGTTTGCAAGTTCTCTAGTAGGAACAACTATTAAAGCTTGAACCACTTGAATAGGATCAATTTTAGGTATAATACCTGCTAAAAAAGCAAAAGTTTTTCCACTACCTGTAGCAGATTGACCAATAACATCATTTCCACTTATTATTAATGGTATTGTTTGTTTTTGTATTTCTGTTGGCTTTTCGAAGCCCATTTGTTTAACTATTTTTAGTGTATTTTTATCTACACCTAATTTTTCAAATTCTTTCATATTTTAACACTTTTTTTTTATTTATACATATACCTTCAAGAAAATTAGATAATTCTTGTTTAGGTTTATCTGATTGTATTATCTTTTCCACAATATTTTTAATAAATCCTTTAAATTTTTTAGGATCTTTTTTTAAAATAATGGAATAATTTTCTATAAAAAAATTTACAGCTCTATAAAGATTAGATGTAATCTCTGGAGAATTAGAAAAATTCATTTTAATTAAACTAACTTCATGTTCCAACAATCTTAATTTTGGTTCTACTATTTTTATTTTTCTTTTGATTTTAGATTTAAAGTAGATTTTTTTAATTTTACCAAAATTTTTTAATATCTTTTTAATAACCATAATAAACAACAATCAAATTTGTTTTCAATTATATAAAAAAGCTATATATTTAAAAAAAGACATAAAATAAAAACTTTAAATTATTTGAAATTAATATACTATCAAATATACTAATATTAGGATAGTTTTTCTTTTTAAATA
>CAYXWT010000025.1:0-11122 GCA_964468895.1 uncultured archaeon
ATGGAATCCTGCTAACTTAGTAATTTTAGATACTCAATTTAGTGCAAATCCTAAAGTTATTGTTGGTGGATATTTAGTAAATACTTTAGCTGAAGGTATTGGTTTAGAAGATGTTATAACAACTTCTGCTGACTACGTTGTTGGTAAAAATGCTACTGGTAATATAGTTGTTGCTGGTATGGATGCTGCTGACACTGAAACTGCTGCTAGAGAATTAATTACTGCTATTGAAGCAATGTAATTGTTTACTAACTAGTCTTAAAAAAAGGAAATTTTATTTCCTTTCTTTTCTATTTTTTTTTTATTTTGTCTATTTCTAATATTTAAAATTTATATTGTTAAAAATTCTTTTTATTTAAATAAATTCAAATTATATTAAAATTTAATTTATTTCAATTTAATAAATAGTTGTTTTGCTATGGTTAATTATCCTTTAGCAAATAATATTGTTTTTGATATATATATTTTATATATGGATAAAAACAAATCTTTTATATTCTTAAAAATAAAAATCTATTTAACTATAAAGTAAAACCAAGATGTTAAAAAATATAGTTTTTAATATAATAAAGTTATATTAAATATGTTATAATTGACTAATAAAATAAGCTTTTAGCACAATAATAAAAATTTGTAAGATTTACTTCAAAATAAATTATTATAGAAAGAATAGTTTGACTAATAAAGATGATCTTACAAAAAACATCCAATTTTAAAATATAGATGTCTTAACTCACAAAATGATACTACCAAAAGATTTAAATATAACTTAGTTTATAATTATATTATTATGAGCCCTAGAAATCCTAAGGGGTTTCTAGATGAATTTTATTTTTTTGATTTTTATGAAAAATGTAATATTTTTTTATAGATAATGGATATTTAAAACTAATTATTAAAGAATTTAAATATATTAAAATTGATATAAATAAATTATCTTTTGCTCTTTGTAAAAAATTAGATTTATGGTGTGATTCTATTTATCTTTATGATGCACCACCATATCAAGATCCTAATTCTAAAAGTGATAGAAAAAGAAAAAGAAATTATGATAAGTTTATATCTAAACTTAAAGATAATAAAATTATTGTTAGAGAAGGTAGATGTCAAAAAATAAAAAATGAATTTCATCAAAAAGGTGTAGATACTTTATTAACTATGGATTTATTATCAGTCCCTGAAGATAAAAATATAAATAATATTGTTTTAGTTGCTTGTGATACTGATTTTGTTCCTGTTTTGAATAAAGTTAGGCAGAAGGGTCGTAAGGTTTATTTATTTCATTATAATGATTATAAAAGAAAATCTAAATTTTCTATGTCTAATTATTTAGAAACTGCTTGTGATAAAACTATTTTAATTAAAAGAGAAGATTTAGAAAATTCTAGATTATAAAAACTTGTTTTTATAAGTCAGGTTAGATTTGGATTTGAAAAATATTTCTAATATAGATACAAAAGTATTTGATCAAACAGTTAAAAGAAAGATTTTTAGATTTTTTAAAGAATTTTGGTTTCAATTAACAAAAAGAACTAAATTCTTTAAGATCACAATTTGTGACCTTAAAAAAAGGAAAAATATTTTATTGTAAAAAAATGAATTGCTTTTTTATATTAGATATAGATGTAAATGATATTTTTGATAAATATGTTGTGTTTCAACAGGAAGATTAAATGAACAGGTTAAAAGAAATAAATCTAGATTCCCTAAAGATTTTGTTTTTCAATTAACCAAATCAGAAAAAGAGGTTATCGCAAATTGCGATAACCTTAACGATATTAAATATTCTCCAAAATCGTCTTTTGTATTTACTGAACAAGATGTAGCTATGCTTTCTGGGATACTAAATAGTAAAAAAGCAATAGAAGTGAATGTTCAAATTATGAGTGCTTTTGTAGCAATGAGAAGATTTATATCTTCAAATACTTCTATTTCTAATAGATTAGAACATATTGAAAAAAAACTATAGATTATGACTCTAATTTTAAAAAAACATATCATATAGGTGCTTCTCTTAAAGATCTTGGTAAAAAATGGTTTGCCTTTTCTAAACTTAACTTAACTTAGATATTAATAATATTTTAGATAAGTTAGATAAATAATTTTTTTGCTACGGTCAATCACCCTTTAGAAAATAACTCTTCTTTTTGAAGTCATATTATATTTATGAGTAAAGATAAATTAAAAGTTGTTTCTTTAGATAATGTTATTATCAGAAAAAAGATTTATACAATAAGAAATAAACAGGTTATGTTAGACCGAGATTTGGCTAGATTGTATGGTGTATCTACTAAAAGGTTAAATGAGCAAGTTAAAAGAAATATAGGTAGATTTCCTAAAGATTTTATGTTTCATATATATAAAAAAGAAAAAGATGAACTGGTCGCAATTTGCGACCACCTCACATCTATTAAATTTGCATCTAGTTTGCCTTATGTTTTTACTGAACAAGGGGTAGCCATGCTTTCAGGCATATTAAATAGTAAGAAAGCAATAGATATAAATATTCAAATTATGAGAGCTTTTGTATCTATGAAAAGATTTATTTCTTCAAATATTTCTATTTCTAATAGGTTAGAGTGTGTTGAACAAAAGCAAATTAAATATGATTCTAATTTCAAAGAAATATTTGCAATTATTGATAGTAAAGAAAATAAATTAAAAGATCAAGGTATATTTTTTAATGGAGAAATATTTGATTCTTATAAGTTTGTTGTTGATTTACTAAAAACTGCTAAAACCAGTATTATTTTAATAGATAATTATATTGATGAGTCTATTTTAACTTTATTTACAAAAATAAATAAAAATATAAAAATTAAAATCTATACAAATATAAATAATAAAGTTAAATTAGATGTTAACAAATATAACTTTCAATATAATAATCTTGATGTTATTGACTTTAAAGAGTCTCATGATAGATTTCTTATTATTGATAATAAAGAAACATATCATATAGGAGCTTCTCTTAAAGATCTAGGTAAAAAGTGGTTTGCTTTTTCTAAACTTAACCTAGATATTAATAATATTTTAGATAAGTTAGATAAATAATTGTTTTGCTACGGTCAATCACCCTTTAGAAAATAACTCTTCTTTTTGAAGTCATATTATATTTATGAGTAAAGATAAATTAAAAGTAGTTTCTTTAGATAATGTTATTATCGGAAAAAAGATTTATACAATAAGAAATAAACAAGTTATGTTAGATAGAGATCTAGCATTTCTTTATAAAATTGAAAATAGAATTTTAAAACAAACAGTTAGAAGAAATCTAAAAAGGTTCCCTAAAGATTTTATGTTTGAGTTAACTAATATAGAGATGGACTTTATGGTATCACAAAATGTGATACCTTCAAAAAAATATTTTGGCGGATCTAAACCATATGTTTTTACTAAATAAGGCGTAGCTATGATTTTAGGTATCTTAAATTATAAAATTATTGTAAAGATAAATCTTCAAATTATGAGCTTTAGGATAAAACTATTCTATAACTATAGTGTTGACCTTTTTTTCAAATATGTGTTTTTACCTAATAATATAATGTTTTTATTGTATTAATAATGTGTCTATAATATAAATAAATTTTCTAATAACACTTGTTTTGCTACGGCCAATTACTCTTTAGAAATTAATATCATTAATTGTTTATATATATTATATATGGTTTCTAATAATTTCTCTGAATTACCTGTACAAATAAATAATATAAAAAATAAAATATATATATTAAGAAATCAAGAAATAATAGTGGATAGAGATTTGGCCAAGTTTTATTGTGTAGATACAAGAATATTAAATCAAGTTGTAAAACGTAATATTTCTAGATTTCCAAAAAGATTCCTGTTTCAATTGACTACTATAGAATTTAATATTTGGAAATCACAAATTGTGATGTCCAATAAAGAAAAAATGGGTCTTAGAAAAAATCCTTTTGCTTTTACTGAACAAGGTGTATCTATGCTTTCAGGTCTTTTAAATAGTAAAACTGCTATTGTGGTAAGTATCCAAATAATAGATGCTTTTGTATCTATGAGAAGATTTATATCTTCAAATACTTCTATTTCTAATAGATTAGAACATATAGAATAAAAAACTACTGAATATGATTCTAATAGACAATTACATTGATGAGTCTATTTTAACTTTATTTACAAAGATAAATAAAAATATCAAAGTTAAAATTTATACAAATATAAATAATAAAGTTAAATTAGATGTTAACAAATATAACTTTCAATATAATAATCTTGGTGTTGTTGATTTTAAGGTGTCTTATGATAGATTTCTTATTATTGATAGTAAAGAAATATATCATATAGGAGCTTCTCTTAAAGATCTAGGTAAAAAGTGGTTTGCCTTTTCTAAACTTAACCTAGATATTGATAATATTTTAGATAAGTTAGATAAATAATGGTTTTGCTACGGCCAGTTACTCCTTAGAAACTAATATATTGTTTTGAATACATATGTATCTATGTTTAATAAGTATTTTTATTTTTTCTTAAATAATAAGAGGTGTTATTATGTTATTAAAAGAAAAATCATTAGTTGTATTTCAAAATTCAAAAATTAAAAGAGCTTGGTTTAAAGATGAGTGGTATTATTCTTTGGTGGATGTTATTATGGTTTTAACAGAAAGTGTTAATCCTACTGATTATTTAAAAAAACTTAGAAAAAGAGATATTGAACTTAATAATTACATAGGGATAAATTGTCCCTATGTGAAAATGTTAACTAAAACATATAAGGAGAGAACTTTTATTGCTGGAAATAATACAAACATTTTTCGTCTTATTCAATCAGTTTCAAGTAAAAAAGCTGAACCTTTTAAATTATGGTTAGCAAAAGTTGGAAAAGAAAGAATAGATGAAATAGAAAATCCAGAACTTGCTCAGAAAAGAATGAAAGAACTTTATAAAATGAAAGGATATTCTGAATCTTGGATTGAAAAAAGAGTTAGAGGTATTGTTATTAGAGATGAATTAACTGATGAGTGGAAAAAAAGAGATGTTCATACCAATAAAGAATTTTCTATACTAACTGCAGAAATTAGTAAAGAAACTTTTGGTATGATTCCAAGTGAGTTTAAAAATTTTAAAAGTTTAAAAAATGAAAACTTAAGAGATCATATGGATGATTTAGAACTAATATTTTCTATGCTTGGAGAAAAAGTTACAAATGAAATTACTGTTGCTAAAAATTCAAAAGGTTTTGATGAATGTGAAGTTTCTGTAAAGCAAGGAGGTCAGGTTGCAGGTAATGCTAGAAAAGATGCAGAAGACAAAATTGGAAGACCTATTATTACTAAGAATAATTTTAGAAAAATTTCTGAAAAAGATAAAACAATTTTATTAAAATCTAAAAAATAAGATTTATAAAAAGTAAATACTATTTATAATATTTATCTAAAAAACGGTTTGAGACATAAGTTAGTTAATAAAAAAGATTATATATCTAATCCTAAATCAGATGGTTATAGATGTATTCATTTAGTTTATAGATTTGTTAGTGATAAAGGTAAACAAAACTATAATGGTTTACTTGTTGAAATTCAAATTAGATCTAAATTACAACATCTTTGGGCAACTGCAGTTGAAACAGTTGATTTTTTTACAAATCAAGCTATAAAATCAAATCAAGGTGACAAAGATTGGAAAGACTTTTTTAAATTAGTTAGTTCTGCATTTGCAAAACTAGAAAAATCTTCTACTATTGTAGAAGATACTCCTAATAATGAAAAAGAATTATGTTTGTGTATTAAAGAAAAAGAAGTTAAGTTAAATGCAATAAAGAATATGAAATTATGGACTAAATCTATTAAATCTTTTGATGATTTAAAAAATAAAAAGCAAGATACAGCATTTTTTCTTTTAGAATTAGATGCAGGTTTAAATAGATTGAATATATCTGCATATTCTAAAGCTGAAGAAGCTAAAGCTTTAGCTGATTATGCTTATTCTGAACAGAAAATTTATGGTCGTACTGAATGTGATGTTGTTTTAGTAGGTGTAGATAATTTAGTAGATTTAAAAGAAGCATATCCTAATTATTTTTTAGATACAGCTAAATTTATTAAACGTTTAGAGCGTATACTTAAAAAATATTAATTAAAACTACTAATAATCATCATTTTTTTCTTTATTTTTTTGCTATGGCTACTTACCATTTAGTAATTAACACCGTTTTTAGATATCTATTTTATATATGTATTAAAATAATTTAAAGGTTCTACTTTTAGAAACAGATATTATTAAGAAAAAGATTTATACAATAAGATAACAATTCATAATGTTAGATAGAAATATTGCAAAATTATATAATGTTTTAACAGGGAGATTAAACAAATAAGTTAAAAGGAATATAAAAAGATTTCCTAAAGACTTTATGTTTTAATTAACTGAATGTGAGAAAAAAGAGGTTGTCGCAATTTGCGATAACCCTAATAGTGTTGTAGTTTTACTTAAATTGTTATTTGTATTTGCAGAATAAGATTTAATATAAATGTAAGCTAATATAATTAATCATATTTTTTAGTATAAATTTTATTTCTATGGTCAAAATATCTAAAAATAACTAAATTTATATTAGGTTTTATTTCAAAAATTAAAACAAATTTTTCAGTAATATGTACTCTCTTATATTTTTGAAGTGGTCTTCTAAGGTTTTTATAATGTTCGATATATTTAGAATTTTTAATTTCTTCAATTTTGTGAATCAATATGGTTGCTAGTGTTTTGTCTTTTTGGGATAACTTTTTAATAATGTTATCTAGTTTAGGATGTATCTCATAATCCATCTTACTCTAATTTATATCTTTTTTTAAGATCACCTAATTTATTAAATTTAAATCCAGAACCAATTTTATATTTTTTATCACCATTTTGTATCTTTTTTATAAATTTTGGTTTTAATTTAGGTTCTAATTCATTTTTTGCATAATACCTTACAACCACTGATATTGTTTCAGCTTTGTTTTTTAGATTATTCTTTGCTTTTATAATATTTAGAGTTTGGTTTATATCTGTAGGTAAATCTAATAACGCTTTCATAATAATCACCAAGCATCCCCAAAAAAAAGTTTTTAGGTGTTATTTAAATATAAACTTTTTTTTCTTTGTATGTTCTAAACCTAAATAGATTCTAGGTTCAGTATATATTATAAATAGAAATGTTAATAAATGTTAATATTAGTTAGGTTTATTTTTAAGCAGTTTCTAAAAAATAAAAAGAGTAATAAAAGTCTATTTACATAAATATGCTATTAGAGGATATATATTTTATTTAGAAGTTGTTGGTAATTATATATTTATTAAACCAAAATTTACTTAGAAGATTTTATTAATAAATTGTTCTTGCATTTACAGTTCTAATTATGGTTTTATAGGTTGAAATAAGATGTTTATTTTATTTTGCTAAGGCCATCTACCCTTTCGAAAAGGATATCTAAATCAAATTCTATAGTATATCTGATGATTATTTATGATTAGTAAAAAATCAATTAAATTATTTGAAAATAAAAAAAGTACGAGTTTCTTGGGATGAAGATAAAGAAGAATGGTATTTTTTTATAGTTGATGTAATAAAAATATTAACAGGGATTGTTTATTCTAATGCTTATTGGAGAAAATTAAAGCAAAGGTTAAAAGAAGAAGGAAATCAAACCGTGACAAATTGTAACACTTTGAAAATGCGTTCTCTTAATGGAAAAATGAGACTTACTGATACAGGAACTACAGAACAAATATTAAGATTAATTCAATCAATTCCTTCAAAAAAAGTTGAACCTTTCAAAATTTGGTTAGCAAAAGTTGGAAATGAAAGAATTAATGAAATGTATGCCCCTGAACTTGCAATTGAACGAGCTATGAATACTTATTTACAAAAAGGATATTCAAAAGATTGGATAAATCAAAGATTAAAAACTATTGAAGTAAGAAAAGAATTAACAGATGAGTGGGTAAGAGTAGGAATAGAAAAAAGAACATATTTTGCAATACTTACAAATGAAATTATAAAAGCATGGTCTGGTAAGTCTATTAAAGATTATAAAAAATTAAAAAATCTTAAAAAAGAAAATCTTAGAGATAATATGAGTAATCTTGAGCTTATTTTAAATATGCTTACTGAGGCAACTACCAAAGAAATCTCTGAAAAAGAAGATCCTTCTAATTTTAGTGAAAGTAAAGAGATTGCTATAGAAGGAGGAACAACTGTAAAAGTTGCAAAGGATAGAATTGAAAAAAGATTAGGTAAAACAATAGTTACCTCTAAAAATGCAAAAGAAATTTGTTTTAAAGATAAGAAAAGATTATTAAAACCCAAAAAATAATTATTAAAGGCAAAACATTGATAAATGGTTTTTTTATTTATATTTAATTATTAAACTATTAAATTTTATTTATAAAGTAGTATCTATTATTAAATAATAAGAGGTGTTATAATGTTATTAAAAGAAAAATCATTAGTTGTATTTCAAAATTCAAAAATTAGAAGAACTTGGTTTAATAATGAATGGTGGTTTGTAATAAAAGACATAATTTCTGTACTTACAGATTCTAAAGATCCTTCAGATTATTTAAAGAAATTAAGAAAAAGAGATCCTTATTTACAAAAGATATTTAAAGGGGGGGGACAATTTGTCCCCCCCCTTGGTTTAGAGTTTGATACTGTTGGTGGTGTACAAATGATTCAATGTTGGAATACATCAGGTCTGTTTAGACTTACTCAATCTATATCTAGTAAAAAAGCTGAACCTTTCAAAAGATGGCTTGCTAAGGTTGGTTATGAAAGAATAAAAGAAATAGAAAATCCTGAACTTGCTCAAAAGAGAATGAAAGAACTTTATAAACTAAAAGGATATTCAGAATCTTGGATTGAAAAAAGAGTTAGAGGTATTATTATTAGAGATGAATTAACCGATGAATGGAAAGAAAGAGATGTTAATACTAATAAAGAATATTCTATACTAACAGCAGAAATAAGTAAAGAAACTTTTGGTATGACTCCTAGTGAGTTTAAAGATTTTAAAAATCTAAAAAATGAAAACTTAAGAGATCATATGAATGATTTAGAACTAATATTTTCTATGCTTGGAGAAAAAGTTACAAATGAAATTACTATTGCTAAAAATTCAAAAGGTTTTGATGAATGTGAAGTTTCTGCAAAACAAGGTGGTCAAGTTGCAGGTAATGCCAGAAAAGATGCAGAAGACAAAATTGGTAAACCTATTATTACTAAAGATAATTTCAAAAAAATTTCTGAAAAAGATAAAAAAAGTTTGTTAAAATCTAAAAAATAAGATTTATAAAAAGTAAATATAGTTTATAATAAATTTGAAATTGTTTTTTAATTTTATGCGCAGTTTTGTGTTTTTTGAAAATGCAATTGCTATTTTAATTTAGGTAGTATTCTATAGTGCTTATTTTAGTGATTGTTTTGACATAATTGTTTTTTTCAGTTTCTGCGCAAAACAACGTTTTTTTGAAATACACATTAGTTTTAAAACCATTTTGTTTAATAAATATATTATGAAATATATAAACCCTAAACTATATTCTAAATCTAAAACTAATAAGGCTGCTGAACATCTTTGTCATTTTACTGGTAATTATAAAGATATTTCTAAAACTGAAAGCAATTATTTAAAAATTATGGATAATTGGAGAAGTGCTCACAATTATCCTTTATCTATATTTATAAAAAGATTAAAAAGAATAACTAAAGTTGCAGATTCTAAAAGTATTTGTAGTCAAAGACTTAAAAGAATGCCTTCTATTATTAAAAAGTTGAATAGATCTTATGTTGGTAATGAGCCTACTATGAGATATACTCAAATGCAAGATATTGCTGGATGTAGGTGTGTTGTTTCTACTTTAAAAAAAGTAAATACTGTATATGATATTTATCTAAAAAACGGTTTGAGACACAAGTTAGTTAATAAAAAAGATTATATATCTAATCCTAAATCAGATGGTTATAGATGTATTCATTTAGTTTATAGATTTGTTAGTGATAAAGGTAAACAAAACTATAATGGTTTACTTGTTGAAATTCAAATTAGATCTAAATTACAACATCTTTGGGCAACTGCAGTTGAAACAGTTGATTTTTTTACAAATCAAGCTATAAAATCAAATCAAGGTGACAAAGATTGGAAAGACTTTTTTAAATTAGTTAGTTCTGCATTTGCAAAACTAGAAAAATCTTCTACTATTGTAGAAGATACTCCTAATAATGAAAAAGAATTATGTTTGTGTATTAAAGAAAAAGAAGTTAAGTTAAATGCAATAAAGAATATGAAATTATGGACTAAATCTATTAAATCTTTTGATGATTTAAAAAATAAAAAGCAAGATACAGCATTTTTTCTTTTAGAATTAGATGCAGGTTTAAATAGATTGAATATATCTGCATATTCTAAAGCTGAAGAAGCTAAAGCTTTAGCTGATTATGCTTATTCTGAACAGAAAATTTATGGTCGTACTGAATGTGATGTTGTTTTAGTAGGTGTAGATAATTTAGTAGATTTAAAAGAAGCATATCCTAATTATTTTTTAGATACAGCTAAATTTATTAAACGTTTAGAGCGTATACTTAAAAAATATTAATTAAAACTACTAATAATCATCATCTTTTTCTTCATTTTTTTTGCTATGGCCACTTACCCTTTAGAAAAGAACTAGGTTTTTCATAGTGATAGTATATTTATGTCTAAAAATAAATTAGAAATTATTTCTTTAAAAGATTCTACTATTAAAAACAAAATTTACTTAATAAGAGAAAAACAAGTTATGATAGATCGAGATTTAGCTAAATTATATAGTGTGTCTACTAAAAGATTAAATGAACAAGTTAAAAGAAATATAGATAGATTTCCTGAGGACTTTATGTTTCGTATAGATAAAAATGAAAAAGATGAGCTGGTCGCAATTTGCGACCACCTCAAATCTATTAAATTTGCATCCAGTTTACCATTTGTCTTTACTGAACAAGGAGTAGCTATGCTTTCAGGGATACTAAATAGTAAGAAAGCAATAGATATAAATATTCAAATTATGAGAGCTTTTGTATCTATGAAAAGATTTATTTCATCTAATATATCTATTTCTAATAGATTAG
>CAYXWT010000026.1:0-10750 GCA_964468895.1 uncultured archaeon
CAATAGATAATTATTCTGTATATTATAGATCATTATTAGAAGATACAGAAGAAAATTTTGTATTTGATCCTGAATTTGAAAATTCAGCAAATTGGACTATGCAAAGACCAAATTGTTTCTTTTATGCTGTATCTAATAAAATAAATAGTTCTAGTTTAGGTTTTAATTTTGAAAATTATAATTATAATTATAGTATAAAAGATGAAAATAATAATTTGATTGAAAATAATGTTATATATCTTAAAGATATTTATAGTTTTGATTTAGATTTTTTGTATTTACAAGATCTAGATTTAGAAAATAGAACTTTAGAATTAAATTCTGAATATACTTTAGATAATTTAATTTTTAAAGATATTTTATATATTGATGATAGTACTCCTTTAATAGGTGATAATACAATTTATGGAGAATTTTCAGATTATAATATAGACAATATAAATCTATACATGGGTTATGAATTTTCATTAAATACAGATTTATTTACTAACTCTTTCTTTTCTAATGAAGGAAATCCATTACTTAAAACAAATATTTTTAATTTAGATAATGTTAATTCTTTAGAAATATCTCTATATGCTTATGCTAAAAGTGATTATTCTATACAAATTACTACTGGTGATAGTACTGGTGAAAATAATATTTTTACTGGAGATAATATTTTAAGTTTTAGATTGTATAGTCCAAATGGTGAACTAATTGAGTCAAATATAGATGTAGAGTATATTATTAATCCACAACCATCACAATCTATTGGAACTCTAGAAAATGGAGTACTTGAGGATGTTAGTTTAAGTGTAAGTCCAGAACTTATTAATTATCCTATTACTTTTACATTTACAAGTAATGATGGTTTATTTGAATACTATGAAAACAATTCTATAGAAATTACAAAATATGTAAGCTCTGGTGTTAGTTTATATCATACTAATACCAATGAAATTATTACTAGTGAAAACCCATTAGTGTATTCAGTAATTAATTTAAATTTAAATAATAATTCATCAAATAATGATTTTTTTAATAAACAATATAGATTAGTAAAATCTAATTCTGAAAATTTAGAATTAGATGATATTACTTTTAGTACTTATGCTGCTTTTGATTTTTTTGATAAAACAAGTATAGATACTTATCTAGATTCACAAAATGGAATTTCACAAATTATAGATTCTGAAGAGACTATTTTAAATTCTTATATTAAATTAAAAAACCCTTATAATAATTTATTTTTAGGAATTCCAATACCTTGTACTTTTACAAATTTAATAAATACTACTAGTGGTATTGAATTTATTTTAGATGCAAATGCTCAAGTTACTATTTATGATGTTAATATGGATACAAACTTTAATTATGATCAACCTGGAATCGGGTTTAATAATGAAGATTTAGTAACTGTTGAACTAATTAAAGATGTTTCTGAAAATTTAACTTTAAGTTATGATGTTACAAATAATAGTTTTGAAGACTTACCTTTACAATTAAACTCAATTACTATAGCTGAAAATCCTTTTGGAGATAATTTAAGTATATCATCAAGTTCAAATAATAATTCTATAACAGATAATTATAATATTAATTTTTATTTTAGTATCACAGATGATTCTACTTTAGATGATGATAATTTAATTGTAGATTTAGAGTTTGTTAACACACAAGAAAATATTTCATTTGTATATAGTTTTCCTATAAATGTAAAAATACTTTCAAAAGAAAATGTTTTTGATTTTAGTAAGTTGTATGGGGCATTATCTATTCCTTGTAGTAGCGATGATGATTGTAGTGGTGTAATTCTATATGATTTGAAAAATAATACTAGTACTTATGATTTTAATGTGTTTATAGATGCAAATTATGAGTCTGTAGATTTTATTGATGATTTTAGTGTTAGTCAGAACAACATTTACATGTTACCAAATGATAGTAATCAAACTACTATTATTGTAAACGGAGTTTATTCTTTAGTACCAGGTATCTTAACAGGTGTAATAGATCTAAATTGTAATGTTAAAATTAATTCTAATATTTCTTTTGATTATATTTCTGAATTACAAGTTAATATTAATTATTTACCATCAGATATTGGTGATGATTTAGCTGATAATGAACTTATAGGTAATTTTTGTTTAGGTTCAGGTGGAATAATAGATGAGGATAATATTTTTATTCTTGCAGATTGTGAGTTTGAAGATAATTCTTGTTTAAGTGGAGTAGAAGCACTTCCAAATATAGAATATGATTGGGGAAGTATTATTGATTGTGTTGAGTATAATGAAAATTCAGAGCGGTTAGATTATAATTCAGATAAATTGCATTGTGATTCTGTTCAAATGCTTATTAATTTATATAAATTGGCAAGAGATCATGAGTTGATAAAAGATAATTCTGAGCTATATTATATTTATTTAATGGCTGATGGTATTTCAGAGGATTTAATAAATGATTTTAATGTTTATGTTAGTAATCAATTTATTTCAGTTGATATAGAATTAGATTACTTAGAAAATGTGTCTATTAACAAAACTGAAAATACTTCTGATGAACCAATTAATACTATTAAACCTGGTAAGTACAAAATAATAATAAATAAAGATTATAGTCCAGGGGTGCCTTCAGATATAGATCTAAGTTTAGAATTAGTTCAAGAAATTCCATTTAGTTTAAGATCTTTATTTTATTATATGCCTTTTGATGGAAAAGTTGGTTTAAATGACAGTACTAATAAATTAGAAAGAGAGGGTTATGGTGTATCTTCTATTTATTTAAGTTCAAGTTCTAATATAAAAGTTTTGTTAGATACTGCTGGTTTAGATGAATTAGATTTTTATAGTTCTGAAGCAGATAGCTCTGCTTTAATAAATATTAATATTGATGATTATAACAGTATTAATACTAGTGATTTCCAAAAATTACAAACTATTGAAAATAAATTATTAAGTATAAATACTATGCAAACAACTTCAGGTAGTACAGATTTTAAATTAACTTATTCTCCAAATTATCCTGTGCCATTGTATGCTTTAGTTAGAGATTTACAAAATACGAATTTAAATTATAATTTAAGGATAGGACAGTATGTAGTGGCACTTAATTTTGAAAGTTTGTTAGAATGGTATGATTATAATAAGCCCCAAATTCATCTGAATGATGTATCATTGTCTAATGGTGTTGGTGCATATCTGTATTCACAAGTTATGTTAAAGGATAGGTATCCTGATAGTCCTAATGCGTTGTTAAAAACTATGTTTTATATGCCTATGGGACTAAATTTAGAAGAATATGCTTTAAATTCTAATTTAGAAGGTGTTGCGGATAACACATTACTATATTCTTTAGGTAATTTAGATGGTGATAGACAAGTTGATATTGTAAGCAATTATATTGATCAGATACGTTCTATGAAAGATATTTTAGATTTAGTTAAAACTGATAAAGCTTGTATTTATAATGGTTTAACTAATACTTATATTAAATGGTTACCAGATATTGTTGATTTTACTGAAGAACAGAAACTGTCTATAATAAATAATTTTGAAGATTTAGATGATGAACCTTTAGAACTTGATGATTTAGAAGGTGAAACTTCAGGAACTTAAGATTAGTTTTTATATCTAATAATAATCTTAAAAACAATATAATTAAAAACTTTTAAATAATTAATAGTAATACTATGTTAGTTTTAAATTTATTTTTAAATATATTTTCAGATTTTAATTTTATATTAAAAATCTTTTTTTTTGTATTTATAGTTGGCTTTGTTAGACAAAAGATAACCCATAATGTATTGGCTTTGATTTTAATATCTTTAGGAGTTATATTTTTAATATTTTTCTATTGGCAATTATTTAGTTGGGTGTATATGATTTATATTTTAATAACAATGGGTGTTTCTTCTATAATTGTTGATTTCTTCTTTGTTAGTATGGGTGGAGAAGGACCTGAAAAGATGGTAGGAGCTGAAGAAGGTCAAGGTAATAAAGCAATGAAAGCAAGAGATGCAGTTCATACTGGTCTAGAAATGCAACAAAGAAATCAAACCATGAGTAGATTAAGAGCTAAACCTAAACCTCCAAGACCATTTTAATAATATCTTTATTTAAAATTAAATTGTATTAAATATGTTTGAACAAATTAAAAATTATTTAAAAAATATAAATTCAAATAAAAGAGCTTTTTTATTTAGTTTATTTAAAACTCAGTCTTTAATTTTAAAAATAATTATAATTACTCTTTTGGTAATTTTAATAGTTCCATTATTAATGTATGCTTTTCCTATTGCAAAATATGTAATGATTGCAATAATAATCTTTTTTATATTTGATATTGTTGTTAGATCTTTTGGTAATAGTGTTTTAACATACTTAGTAACTTTAGTTTTATTATATTTTTTAGTATATAAGTATTTATATTTAACAACAGGTGCTTTAATATTTTATTTCTTTTTAAGTGCAGGAGTAATGTCTGTGTTTGTATGGGGTACATCTAAATTTTCTAAAAAGTAGTTTTGGGTGTCTATTTTTAAGGAATCTATAGTGTAGTATGGATAGCATTTAAGCTTGCGGAGCTTAAGACTTGGGTTCAAATCCCAATAGATTCATATTAAAAACTTTTCTGTAATAAGATAATTTATGCGTTGGAAAAGAGCAACTTTAGTAATTATAATTATTTTGTTATTATTTATGGTTGTTTCAGATTGGACTAGTTGTAAAGGTTCTTGTGGATCTTCACAAATACATAATTCTCAACAAATATTTACATTTATATTAGCTTTTACTGCAATTTTAATTTATTTTTCTTTAAGTTTGTGGGGTAACTATAAAGATAAGTACATTTCTAAGAAATAATTTTTAAATTGCTATTAAAATAATCTTATTTTTAGATATTATTTAATTTGTTTTTCTAATTAATTCGCTGTGTTTTTGCTTATAATCTGTATTTAGAGCTTTAGATAAACATACATTTAAAAACCTTTAGTACTATATCTTATTATTCATTATAGTAAAAATATACTAAAAAACATGGGGGTTTTTAAATATGAATAAAAAAACATTAATAGAAGAAATAGCTAAAGAGTCTGAATTATCAAAATCAAAAATCGAAGCAACATTAAATTTAACATTAGGTTCTATGAAAAAAGTTATTAAAAAACACGGTAAATTACAACTTGTTGGTTTTGGAACTTTTAAAGTTAAAAAAAGAAAAGCAAGAAACGGTGTTAATCCACAAACTGGAGAAAAAATTAAAATTAAAGCATCTAAAACTTGTACTTTTAAAGTTGGTAAAGCATTCAAGGAAACATTATAAATTTTTTTATAATTTTTTTTTCTTTTTCTATTTTTTTTAAATATATTATATTTAAACAATCCCAGAAATCTATTAAAAAGGTTTGTATTCTAATTATATTATTAAAAGGATTGATTCATTATGAAAAATATATATAATATAGATAATAGTGGTAGAATAAAACTACCAAATAATATAAATTCAAAAGAATTTATTATAGACTTTAATTTATTTAATAATACAATATTTTTATATTTCACTACTTCTTGTCATCATCACTAAATATAATTCTAAAAAAATATATTTAGATCAGAAAAATAGAATTTTAATACCAGTAAGTATTAGAAAATCTTTAAATTTATCAAAATTTGTAAATTTATACTTTCTTAAAGATTGTATAATCATAAGTAAAGTTTAATGGTTTATGTAGTGTAATGGTTAGCATATAAGTCTGTGGAATTTATGGTTCGGGTTCAAATCCCGGCATAAACCCTAATTTTATTTTTTTAAGGAATATTCTAGAAATACATATTTATAAAAATAATTATATCTAAATAATATATAGGGAGAACATAATTATGATTGAAAAAAAATATCTGCAAAACCCAAAAGGTACAAGAGACTTCTCAGGAATTACTGCTAAAAAAAGACAAAAGTTAATTAGATTTTTTGAAGATTGTTTTGAAAATTTTGGTTTTGAACTTTTAATTACTCCAAATATTGAATATAAAGAATTAGTAGATTCTAAAAGTAGTGATACTTATGGAGAGGAATTAAAATTAGTTTATTCTTTTCAAGATATGGGTGGTAGAAATCTAGTTTTAAAATATGATCAAACTGTACCATTAGCAAGATTTGTTGCTTCAAACCCTGCTTTAGCTATGCCTTATAAAAGATATGTGATTGGAAGAGCTTATAGATTTGAAAATGTTCAAAAAGGAAGATATAGAGAGTTTTGGCAATGTGATTTAGATATAGTTGGTTCTAACAATACAAAGTCAGATTCATTTATTATTAGTGCAGTAATTTATATTTATAAAAAATTAGGTTTTAAAAATGCAAAAATGATTTATAATAATAGAAAAATTGTATTAGAAATATTAGCTAAATTTAATATTAATAAAGAAGATAGTACTAAAGTTATTAGAGCTTTAGATAAAATGGATAAAAAAGGAATAGATTTTGTAACTTCACTTATCGTTCCAATTGTAGGACAAGATAACTCTAAAAAAATATTAGAGATATTTAATAATAATTTAAATAATTCTGATAAATTAGAGTTTATTAAAGAATATATTTCTACTGAAACTTATTTAGAAACAAAATCTATATTTGAAGATTTTGTTATTTTAGGTATAGAAAAAGATGTTGAATTTAATTTATTTTTAACAAGAGGTTTAGATTACTATACCTCAAGTGTTTTTGAAATAATTGATCCTGATTCTGGTATGGGTTCATTAGGTGGTGGTGGTAGATATGATAATATGATAGAACAATTCTGTGGTCGTAGAGTTCCTGCTGTAGGTTTTGCATTTGGTTTTGAAAGAATATATGATCTTTTAGAAGAAAGAAATTTATTAGATGTTCCTAATAATAGTAATAATATATTTATTGTTTCTCCTAATAAAAGTTCTAAAAAAACACTTGAATTAAATAAAATTTTACTAGATAATTTATTGTATAGTTCATATGATTTTGCTAGTAGAAATTTAAGTAAACAAATACAATATGCTTTTAAAAATAATTTTAAATATATTTTAATTTGTGATCTTGACGAACTTGAAGATAATCAATATAAATTTAAAGATCTTGATAAAAATGTTGAAACAGTAATGAGTTTAGAAGAAATCATAAAAACTTTAAAAAATTAAATTTTAAAAATTATGTGAGATGATATGGATACAATAAAACTAAAAAAAATGTTTTTAGATTTTTTTAAAGAAAAAAACCATCATATTATTGGTTTTTCTCCACTTATACCTGAAAATGACCCTACAGTTTTATTTACTACTGCTGGTATGCACCCATTAGTGCCATTTTTGGTAGGTCAACAACATCCATTAGGAAGAAGACTTGCAAGTAATCAAATATGTATTCGAACTACTGATATTGATGAAGTTGGAGATAAATCTCACTTTACTTTTTTTGAAATGCTTGGAAATTGGTCATTAGGAAATTATTTTAAAAAAGAAGCAATAGAATATTCTTTTGAATTTTTAACTTCAGAAAAATACTTGAATTTAAATAAAAACAAGCTTGCTTTTACTTGTTTTAATGGAGAAGTTGAAAATAATATTTCTAAAGATATTGATGCTTTTAATCATTGGTGTGAATTAGGAGTTAATAAAAAAAGAGTTGCTTATTTAGAACGAAAAGATAATTGGTGGGGACCAGCAGGAAATAGTGGACCTTGCGGGCCTGATTCAGAAATATTTTATTGGTCTTCTAGTGAAGTTTCTGCTCCAGAAGTTTTCGATCCTAGTGATAGTAGATGGGTTGAAATCTGGAATTTAGTTTTTATGCAATATTATAAAAATAAAGATGGAACTTATAGTCAGTTAGATCAAAAGAATATTGATACTGGTTTAGGAGTTGAACGAGTTTGTGCAATATTAAATGGTGAAGATGATGTTTTTTTTACTGGTAAAGTTCATGAAATTTTAAAATATTTAGAAGAAACAATTTCTATTCCTATTACTGATATTAATTTAAAATCATTTAAAATAATTGTAGATCATCTAAGAGCATCTGTATTTATACTTGCAGACAATAGATGTACTGGGCCATCAAATGTTGATCAAGGTTATGTTCTTAGAAGATTTATTAGAAGATCAATTAGACATGCAAATCTTTTAGGTTTTAAAAATTCTTTTATTAAAGTAATTGCAGAAAAAATAATTGAACTTTATAGTAATGAATATTCTCAGGTTTTTGAAAGAGCAGAATTTATTTTAGAAAATTTAGATAAAGAAGAAAATAAATTTAGTAAAACTTTAGAAAATGGTTTAAAAGAATTTAATAAAATTATTTCTAAAAAAAGAAATATTACTTCTAAAGAAGCATTTTTACTTTATCAAAGTTATGGTTTTCCTATTGAAGTTATTGAAGAATTAGCTAGTGAACAAAGTATTGTTGTAGATGTAGATGGTTTTTATAATGAATATACTCAACATCAAAAATTATCTAGAATTGGTGCTGAAAAAAAGTTTGCTGGTGGTTTAAGTGAAGATAATTTGAATACTAGAAAATTACATACTGCTACACATATTCTTAATGAAGTTTTAAGAAAAAATATTTCTCAAGATATTAAACAAAAAGGAAGTAACATAAATTCAGAAAGATTAAGATTTGATTTTAACTTTTCTAGAAAATTAACTTTAGATGAATTACAATTAATAGAAAATAAAGTTAATGAAGTGATATTTAAAGACTTTAAAGTTACTAAAGAAAAAATGAAATTAGAAGATGCTATTAAATCTGGTGCACAATCTGAGTTTGGAACTAAGTATCCTTCAGAAGTTTGGGTTTATAGTATTGGTGATTTTTCTAAAGAAATTTGTATGGGTCCTCATGTTCAACATACTAGTGAACTTGGAAGATTTAAAATTAAAAAAGAGCAATCTGTTGCTAGTGGGGTCAGAAGAATAAAAGCTGTTTTAGAAAATAGTTTTTAACCCTTATTAATTAAATGTTTATGAAATATAATTTAATTTTATTAATATTGTTTATTATAATAGTTTTATTATTTCTAACGCCTATTTCTAATAAAGATAATTATATTTCTAGTTCTTCTAAAACTTATAGTTTTGATAGCATTTTAGATTATAATGTTTATTTTATTTTAGAAAATGATTTAAATTCAATTTATGATCAAGAAATTCAGGATTTAATAATTAATTCTAAAAATAATATTTATTGTTCAATATATAATATAACCTTAGAATCTATTAGTTCTGAATTAATTAAAAAAAAGCAAGAAGGTTTAGATATAAAAATAATTACAGATTTAAAACAAAGTTCTAATAGAAATTCAGTAATAGGAGTTTTAAAATCAAATGATATTTTAGTTTATACTAATTTAGATCCAAACAAAACTATGCATAATAAGTTTTGTGTATTTGATAATAACAAGGTTTTGTTTGGTTCTGCTAATTTCACATATAATTCTTTATATAAAAATAATAATAATTTTTTAGTAATAAATAATAAAGAAGTAAATGAAATATTTACTAATCAGTTTAATTTGTTTTTAAATAATAGTTATGCTACAAATATTAATTATTCTAAAAGATCTTTATATGAATTTTATTTTTGTAATTCTAAAACAAGTGTGTGTAAGAATAAAATAATTGATTTATTTAAAAATTCAAATAAGTCTGTTAAATGTATGTCATATTCTTTGACAAATAATGATGTCTATTTGGAGATCAAAGAATTATTAGATATAAATAAAGATTTTGAATTAAAATTTATTACGGAAAAAAGACAAAATTCCAAATATTCGCTATATTCAAAAATATGTAACTTAAGTAAAAATGAAAATAAAAATTTCATAATTTTTGATAGAAATCCAAATTCTATGCATAACAAATTTTGTGTATTTGATAATAATGTTTTACTTACAGGTTCTGCGAATATTACAAATAATGGTTTAACTAATAATTATGAAAGCATATTAATTACAAAAGATCAAAATCTAATTGAATATTATGATTTGTATTTTGAAAAATATTTTAATATGTGGAAATAAAAAAATAGTTTTATTTATAAATATTATTGTAGTTATAATATATATTTATACCTTATTTTGTGGGGCTATGGTGTAGCCTGGTTAGCATATGAGCTTTGGGAGCTTACGACCCCCGTTCAAATCGGGGTAGTCCCACTTTAGTTTGTTAAATGATATTATGTCTCCAATAAAAAAACCTTTTAAAAAACCAAAAGGTAAAGATTATCAAATTGTTTTAGATTTTGCTAAAGATCCTAAGAATTTTAAAACTATTTCTCAAAGTGAATCTAGAAAATTAAGTTCTAAAAGTATACCTTCTGAAATTAGGTTTTTAGAAAAAATGGGTGATCCTAAAAGAAGAGAAGCTTTTAAGAAAAAAAGATTAGAAATTCAATCTAAAATTAAAGCTAGAAATGAAGTTATAGATGAATTTAAAGATTTTGTATCTCATTTTAAAGACAAGCATAAGATAGATTTAGTAAAAGAAACTAGTAAAAATGCAGTTTTCTTTTTATTTGTAAATTTTAGAAAGTACAAAAAAGCATCTAATATAAATTCTTTAAAAGTTGCTAAAGAAATTTTAAAAATCACAAAAAGTTCTAGTTTTTTAAATTATCTTAAATTACAAAAAGAAACTCTTTTAGAATATAGAAAGTCTTCTAGTAAATTTGGCAAAGATATTGAATTAAATAATTGTGTTCTTTTTCTAAATAATTTGTTAAATGAAATGACATC
>CAYXWT010000027.1:0-9984 GCA_964468895.1 uncultured archaeon
CCTTTAACCATCAAATATAATTTGCTATAAATTTTGCCATTTAATTTATCTTCATCTTTTAATTCTTTAAGTTTTTTTCTAAGACCTCTAACTCTTAAATTATAAACACTTACTTTATTTCTAGCTTTAAGAGTACCTTTTCGTTTACCTTGTCCTCTTTTTCTTTTAAGCTTTTTCTTTGCAAGTAAAATTCTAGCTCTTCCTCTAGAGTGTCCAGTATTAACGTCTTTGGAAATAACTTTCTTTTTAATAATTTCTCTAACATCATTTCTAGTTATAGCTTTATCCACAAATTCTTTATTCTCAGAATATTCTTTAGAACGAATTTTTAATTTGTGTTTACTTTTCTTAAGTATTTTTCCTGCCATATCTTTTAATTTATCTAATTTCATTTAAATACACCTTTAATAAAAAAATACAAAAATTAATTTAATATTTTAAGATTTTTTTCAATAATAATTTTTCTAAGTTCAATTTTCTTCTTTTCACCTAATCTGGCACTAAATCTTACAGCTATATTTTTGTCTGTAATTTTATCTAAATCAGTTTTGGAACAAATTAATATTTCTTTTAATCCACAAGGATGTAGATCTTTTTTAGTATTATCGTGACCATAACCAATTTTTGGGATAGGTCCTCTTTTTTGAGCTATACTACTATCTATTCCTCTAGGTCTTCTCCACTTATTAACATCTCTTCTTGATTTTCTTCTTCTTGTAGTTAATGGAAAATGTCCTCTAAAGTTTGGGGTATCATTACTCATAATAATTCACATTTTTAAATTTATTTTTTAGTATGTGGCTTTTCTATTATATAACAACCATCATCAAAAATTCTATAATCTTTTTTAGTTACTCTTGTAACTTTTTCAATATTACCAGCAGTTTGACCTGTAGAATATTTACTATGTCCTTTAACAATAATATCTTTACCTTTAACTTCTATTTTACAGCCAGGTAATATTTTTGTTTTTCTAGGTTTCTTTTCTCCTAAAAAATTATTAATAATAACAAAACTACCTTCAATTTTTACAGTTATAGGAAAGTGAGAATAAACAATTTTTAATTTGTATATAAATTCTTCATTAAGTCCTTTAATAGCATTAATTATTAATTTTTCAGTAGTATTTAAAACAGCTTTTGTATTTTTTCTTGAATTTTTAGGTATTAATTCAACAACATTATTTTCAAGTTTAGTATTTAAATACACTGTATTAAAAATAACTTCATTAAATATATTATTTTTTGTGAATACAAATTTTTTCCCAATAACTTCACATTTAATATCCTTAGGAACTTCGATTTTAAGATTTTTAATTTCTTTTTTTCTAAGTTTATATTCTTCACTCATAATCAATCAATTTTAAATTTTATAAACAAACTAATAAATGTATCCAATTAATCTTCCACCAAGGCCATTAATTTTTGCATCTCTATGAGTCATAAGTCCTTTGGTAGTACTTATCATTAAGATACCTACATCTCTTGAAATTAAAAAAGACTTTTCAAACTTTTCAAAATCATTCTTACTTATAGCATGTCTTGGTTTTATAGCTTTACATTTATTGATAGAACCACTTAAATAAACTACAATTTGATCAACAGGTCTTCTATTTAAAACCTTATAATCTTTAATATAGTTTTCTTTTTTCAATAAATCTACTACTTTTTCAAGAAACTTAGAATGATTTAATACACATTTATGCTTAGCCGCATTTTCTGCATTATTTAAATTATTTAATGCATTCGCAATTGGATCATTTAAACTCATATTATTCACCTAATAATTATTAATTTCACAATTTAATCTAATTTTTTAAAGCCTAGATCTTTAGCATAATCTTTAAAACATCTTCTACAAATATAAAGATTATATTTTCTAATAAGTCCTCTTTGAGTACCACAAAATCTACACTTTCTACTTCTTTTTAATATTTTATCAGTTTTACCTAATTTTTTATATTCTTCTGTATTCATTCAACCACTGCCTTTAATCTTTCTTTAACAAAATTAATTGCATCATCTTTACTAACAACATGGTTTTTACCAATTTTTGCTTTATTAAATTTCCTTAGTTTAACCCTATAACCTTTTCTTTTAAGATTAACACAAACATCAAAACCTCTAATTCCAAGATTTGGATCATACTTACTTCCAGGTAAATCTAAATATTCTTTAACACCATATGAAAAATTACCTTCTTTTGTAAAACATTTTTTAGAAAGTTTATTTTCTTTAGCTTTAAGAGTCCATATTAAAAATTCTTCAGCAGCTTTACCTCTAATAGTTGTTTTACAACCAATAGGTAAACCAGGTCTAATACCCCAAGTTGGCAACTTTACTTTACAAATAGTTTTCACATTATTTGTTTTAGTTAGCATTTTAAGAATTTGTCTAGCTTTATCAAGTTCTTCTCCACCTTCACCAACACCAATGTTTACAGTAACTTTATCTATTAAGACTTCTCTCATCTTATTATTTTCTTTTGTGCCTTCCATAATTTACCACTTAAAAATAAAATAATTAATTAACTACAAGAACATTTTTCTCTGTAGTTTCAAATTCTTCTCCACTAGTTGATTTTAATTTAATTAAGGATTGTTTATTTATTGTTGAACTGCTCACATTAGTAATTTTACCTTTAGTACCAATATGTTTTCCACCAATTATTAAAACATCTCTGCCTTTTTCTAAAGGATAATATTCTTTAATAGTATTTTCTTCAATATCTAATTTTACAGAAGCTTTTGTTTTATAAGCATTATTAGTAGTAGTTATTATTCTACCATCATTTGAAGTCAATTGAATATTATTATCTTTAATAATTTTTTTAAAAATAATTTTACAAATTTTATATTTTGCTTCTTTGTCAGTAATTTCAACTAAATTAATTAAAGAATTTTCTTGAATAACTGCTTTATATATTTTTTTAATTCTAGGAATTTTTATAATATCATAAAGTCCTACTGGAAGATTTATTGATTTTACCATTTTATTATCAACTAAAACTTCTTTATTATTAATAATATACATTAATTCTTTTTTGTTGTCTGCTAAATGCAAAATATCTCTCAAAACATAACCAATAGAAACTGTGTTTTTTTTATTATGTTTACCACAATTAATACTAATTACAAATTTTTTAGATTTATTGAATTTATGAACAAACCCAACATTATTACTTTTTAAACATTTAGTTTCTCCTTTATTTGCCATACTATTTCACCACGTTTGTAGACTCTTTAGTTTTTTTAATACGTCTACTATCTTCTAAAAATAAATTTGTTATGATTAAATTAGATGCTACAAAAGGAATTAATTTTTCTTGGCCTCTTGTGTTTTTATTAACTATATCTTTAATAAAAACTTTCACATTATCATAATCTACTTTTTCAACAATTCCGCTTTTACCTTTATGATTGCCTCTAAGTATTTTAACAGTATCTCCTTTTCTAACAGTTATTTTCTTTTTACCAACTTTTTCAAATAACTTTTTATCAATAGGAGCTACTAATAATTTCCTTTTAGCATGTAAAGGTGCTTTATAATTTCTTTTTCTTTGTTTAGATGGATTTTTAGTTTTTGTATTCATTAAAATCACCTATATAACAGAACTAGCTAGTCCTGCAATTTTTGGATACCTTTCACCAACTTCTTTAGCAACGCAACCTTTAATTTCAGATCCTTTAGGGAATCCTTTAGCATCGGTTAAAACAACAGCATTATCTTCAAAACAGATTCTAAATCCATTTTTTCTTCTATAAGGCATTCTTACTCTTACTACAACTGCTTTTTCAACTTTCTTTTTAATAGTTGGTTTACCTTTTTTTACAACAACATTAACTAATGATGCAATTCCTGCTGTTGGTGTTTGTCTATATCTTGTTTTTAATTTAAATACAGAAATAATTTCAACTTCTTTAGCACCACTATTATCAGAACAAAAACATCTTGCTCTTAATGGTAACCCTCTAGTAACATTTGCACTTATTTGTTTCATAAATCAACACCATTTACAGTTTCTAAAGTTTCTTTATTTTCTGCAACTTTTTTAATTTCAGTTTTAGATTCTTCTTTAACTTCTTTTTTAGAATCTAATTTTTTCATAACAACAAAAGATTTAGTTTTACTAATTTTTCTACATTCTCCACAAAGAACTTTATCTCCAAGGTTAATATCTAAACATTCTGGACAATGTACTGAATATTTGTGTCTTAATTTAATATATCTTTCATATTTTGGTATAAATCTACGCTCTTCTATTAAAACTTGCACAGTCTTTAAATTTTTCTTTTTAACTACTACACCTTCAATCAATTTACCTCTTACCTTAATAGAGCCATGGAAAGGGCAGTTTACATCAACACATTTTTTCATCATAAATGTCACATATTTACTTTTTTAATATTTTTAAATTTCTTTTAAATCTAATATTTCTTGAACTTTAATTTTTATAATTTTATTATTTTTATTTCTAATATTTAAAATGTTCTTAGTTTGAAAAATAACAATTCCGCAACATCCTATTTTAGATGTATCAGAACAATTATTTATCACAACATTTTTTCCAATCAAATCAATATAGTTGATATTAAGCATCAATCAATTCCTCAACATATCCTTTTTCAACTAATAATTTTTTAACTTTATCTTTTTGCTTGCCTTGAATCTCTATTATTAGATCTTTTATGGTGCCACCACAAGCCAATTTTCTTTTTAAATATTTTAGTAATTCTTTACCTTGTTCTGCATTACCAAAACCTGTAACTATAGTCATAAATTTTTTAAATTTTTTTCGTTCAACTCTAATTTTAATTTGTTGTTTTTCTTTTGATCTCACATTACAAGTACAAATACTTTTTGGTAAATGACAAATTGGACAAATTTCTTCCATAAATTACTTCAACCCTCTTTTTATTTTTTTGAATTTTTAACAACATTAATTTTAAGTTCTTTTTTTACAAGTTTATTTTTCTGTGTTAGTAATCTAGCTATATTTTTTCTAAGTTCCTTTTTTTTAGCAGAATTAACAGTTTTAGTTTTAGAAACTAGCATACCTTTTTCTTTTGCTAATTTTAATTTTAATTCTTTAACAGTACTATTAATTTCTTCTATAGAATTTAAAGAACTATAATCTATTTTTTCTTTTTTAACCATAAAAACCACAATTTCATTAAATTTCAAGTTCCATTTTTATTTATTCTATATTATTTACTACAACTTTTTTAATATCAGCAGATTTTGTTTCTGAAACAACATCTTTATTCTCTTTAGCTAAAGTATTTTCAAGTTCTTTATCAGCTTTATCTTTTTGTTCTTCAAGCATCTTTTCATTTACTTTAATTTTATAATCTTTAGCAATTTGAGCAACATCTATTTTATCACTAAAAATAGTACCTGGTTGTACAATTCTTAATCTAATACCAATAGTTCCAAGTCCTGGAAATGCAGTTTTCTTTTCAAAAGAAACTAAATTCTTTTGATCACCAGCTTTTTTAAGATATCCAAAAGCATATCTACTTTTTCTTTTTCTTTGTCCTTTTCCAGCAGTATTACCCTTAGCAACTATTTCAGCACCAACAGCTCCTGCTTCTTTAATTTTTCTAAGTGCTTTATAAACTGTACTTTTCCAAGAAATACCTCTTGATATTTCATTAACAATTTCTTCAATTATTACTTTAGCATCTAAATTTCTATTTTGAATTTCAACAATTTCTATGTTTACTTTTTGAAAACCAAAATCTTTTTCCAAATCAACTGTTAAAGCTCTCACATTACAACCTTTTTTTCCAATTACAAAACCTGGTTTTAATGCAGAAATCATAATTCTTGTAGAAAGTGGTCTTTTCATAATTTGAGAATCTATAAATCCAGCAGATTTCAATTTTTTTGATAAATACTTATTTAATGCGATTCTTTTAAGTTTATTTTTAATAAAATAATTTTCTTTCAAGTTTTATTCCTCCAAGACAATAACTTCTATATTTGTAGATTTGGATTCTCTCATCTTACCACCAATTCTTCCTAAAGGCTGTAAATTGGTTCTTGAAACACCTTTATTTGCAAACATATGAGTTATTCTTAACTTAGTAGTATCTAAATCTTTATTTTCAGCATTAGCTTTAGCTTCTAAAAGCAATTCTTTAACTAATTTAGATGCTTTAATAGGCCATCTTCCACTAGGAGTTTTTCTTCTGTTTTCTCCTTTTCTATGAGCCACTTTTAAATTATATTTTTTTAAAGGTAAATACTCTGTTTTTTGTTCAATATTACCAGCAATTATAATTGCTTTATCTAAAGACATACCTTTAAAGTAATTTGAAAATTCTACTGAATACTTAGTAGAAATTTTAGCATTACTTCTATAAGCTCTAGCAGTTCTTTCTTTATCAATTTTCTTTTGAAAATTATATTTATGATCTGACATAAAACATCACTAATTTTAATTATTTCCTTGTACTTATTGCATTACTAGATTTAGTAGCACCAATTCCTGCTTTACCATGTCTAACTCTTGTTCTAGTAAAAGAAAATTCTCCAAGATAATGACCTAACATTTCCCTAGTAATTTCTACAGGTAAAAACTCCTTACCATTATAAACAGATATAGTTTTATCAACCATATTTGGTATAACAATCAAATCTCTTCGATGAGTTCTTATATTTTTATTAGATTTTATATCTTTTTGTATTCTTTCATAAACTGGATCACTATGATTTCTTACAAGATGTCTTCTTGCTCTAGAATTTGCAATTTTTGCAAAATCTAGTAAAGACATTTTTTGTAATTCTTCAATAGTACATCCACCATATCTAAATTCACTAATCATTTTAAATACACCTTAAAACACATATATTAATTTATTATTACAATTTTATTTTTTCTTTCTACCACTTCTTGTAGCTGCAATTGAACCAACTTTTCTTCCTGCTGGAGCATGTCTACTAGTAGATTTAGAGTGACCAACATGATGTTGAGATCCACCAAAAGGATGATCTACTGGATTCATAGCAACTCCTCTAACAGTTGGATATGGTTTACCTCTAGCCTTCATAGCATAAAACTTATTTCCAGCTTTAACAAATGGTTTCATATGTCTTCCACTACCTGCAACAACACCAATAGTTGCACGAGCATCTAAAGACACTTCTTTAATTTTACCAGATGGTAATTTAATAATAGCACATTTTTCTTTTTTATTAACTAAAACTGCACTTAGTCCACTACTTCTAGCAAACTTTCCACCATCTCCAAAATTCTTTTCAATATTATAAATATTAGTACCAGGTTCTATATCTCTTAATGCTAAAACATTACCTAAACTTACTTTTGCACCAGTTCCAAATTCAATTTTTTGTCCAGTTTTCATACCTTCTGAAGCAATAGTATATAATTCTTTACCATCAGATAATAAAATTTTTGCAAGTGGAGGATTTCTTATAGGATCAGTAATAAAATCTACAACTTGACCAAGAACATAATCTTTAACAGGTTTATATTTCACATCTACCTTTGCATGAATTGTAGCTTTATATTTAGGAGTTCCTTTTCCTCTTTTTTGAAGTTTTAATCTTCTACCCATTTTAAATCACTAATTAAATATTTTTATATAATTTTATTAATAAAAATTAAATTTTATATTACTCCAAGTTTATTAGCTAAATCTTGAGCACTAAATCCTTTTTTCAAAGTAACCATTGCTTTTTTTCTATTTTTTCTATCTTTTAAAACATTTATTTTTTGAACCTTTACATTATAAAGTTTTTCTACAGCTTCTCTAATTTGAGCTTTATTAGCAATTTTATTAACAACAAAAGTAATTCTATTATCACTAGATATTAGATTTACTGATTTTTCAGTAATAACAGGATATTCTACAATATCATAATATTCTATATTTTTCATAAATACACACATTTTTTAAATTTTAATTAATCATTAAATCTTTTAGTAAGACTTTCAACAGCTGCTTCACTAAAAACTGTTAACCTACCAGCATGAGTACCAGGAGCTAACTCTTTAATAGATAAATTACTAGCATTAACTACATCAACACCCTCTAGGTTACTAAAAGCTTTACGATTCTTAGAATCATTTAAAACAAACAACACACTTTTTCTTCTTTTGTATTTTCTGCCTCTCATTTTTCCTTTACCAGCTCTTATTTGTCTTTTATTTTTAGCTTTTTCTATATCTTGATCTAAACCAATTTGTTTTAAAATATCATAAACTTCACTTGTTTTATTAACTTCTTCAATATTACTTTCAAAAATTATAGGTAATACAATTTTTGCTGGTATTTTATGACCTCTATTTTCAACAAGTTCTTTATTAGCAACAGCGCTAATTGCAGAAATAATAGCTTTAGTTCTTTCTTTAGAATTAATTTTTCTGATTAATATTCTAGTAACTTTAGGAGGGTGAGCTCTAGGTCCACCAACAGCTTGACAAATACCTGCAACTCTACCAGCCATTAAAGTTCTTCTATTTTTTAATCTAGGAAGTCTAGCTTTACCAGTATTAATACATCTATTAGGTACAGGTCTATATTTTCTAGAACCAATATATTCAGCAGTATTATTTCTATTAGACAAAGGACTATTACCCATACGTTGATAATCTCTAGATTGACTAGAAATAACTGCATGTTTAATTAAATCTGGTCTATAACTTTGTTCAAAATAACTTGGCAAATTTAATTGCTTTACAACTTTTCCGCTAATATCAAAAACATTTGCTTTCATAAGGATCAACATTTAAATATAATATATATTATTTTATTTAGAAATATAAGAAATTTCTGCTATTTCTAAGTTATATTTGTGTTTTCTAATTGCATTTCTTAATACAACTATTCTTTTTGATGGACCAGGAACATTTCCTGCAACTAAAACATATTTGTTTTTAACAACACCATAATTTGAAAACCCTTTTGTAGGATTCACTTTATCAGCATCAGTATCAATCATCAACAATTTTTTATTATAAGTAGTTCTGTTATGGAAACCATATTGTCCAGGTCTAGGAACTGTAAACATAATAGTAGCTGGATGCCAAGGATTAATAGAACCAACATGTCTTTGAATTTGTTGATGTTTAGGTCTTTGTACTTTAATACCATTTCTTTTTACTGGACCAGTAAAACCATGTCCAATAGAAATAGATTTTGCATCTAAATAATCATCTTTATTAAACACATTGTCAACAGAAATTACTTTATTAAATTTATCTTGAAGATATTTAATTTGTTGTTCATAAGTTCCACTTAAAGGAACTTCAACAATAACAGGAACTTTTTGTCCAATTCCAGTTTTAGAAGCTTGAACTAAACAAATTAGATTTAAAGAATTTGCATCATCCTTTCGCTTTAGTGATTCTTCCAAAGAAACAGGGCTTTTTTGTTTTTTACCACCAATTCTTTTTTTAAAATCTTTATCTTGTAAAGTAAATTCAAAAACAGCGTTTTTTCCAACTGTAGACTTATAATCTTTATAAAATCTAGCACCAACAACTTTAAGATCTGGTGTTTCTAAAACAGTTACAGGTATAGACATATCTTGTCCATAATTAGAAGCTTTTTGTTTTGCATTTTTTGCAATAACATAAGTCATACCAACTTTAAAAGTATAAAAACAAAGAGGTTTACAACCATCTATATTAAGATCATCTAAACATCCATAAGAATTAAATTTAGGAACTATACTTTTAGCTCTAACTCTTGGATAATAAGCCATTGAACCAGCACGTGGTTTACTTTTTCTAGCCATATAAATTTCACATTTTAATTAAATAATTTTTATAAAAAAACATTTTTAATTGTAAATATATTTACAATAATTTGTAATATTCTTATAAAAACATAAAAAACTCATGTTTTTTTCTTGACTTACTTTGTATTTATATATTAACTATACAAATAAATCGCTAACATAAAAATGTTAACACACAGTGTACAAAGTAACTTATAAACTTTTTTAATAACAT
>CAYXWT010000028.1:0-5139 GCA_964468895.1 uncultured archaeon
AAAACAGTTACTAGAAAACCAGTAAAGAAAGTTGTTAAAAAAATAGTTAAGAAAAAAGCTGTTAAAAAAAGAAGATAATTAAATTTTAATTAATTAAATTATTTTTTTTCTTTTTCTTTTTATATTTTAAATTTAAGATAAATATATATTTATTTCTATACTAATTCTATTATGAAAAAAAGAATTTTAATATTAGGTTCTGATACTAAAGAAGGACAAACAACATTTGATTTTTTTAAAGAGTATCCTAAAAAATTTATAATTACTGGTTTGTCATGTTGTGATTCAGAAAATTTGAATTTATTTAAAAAACAAATCAAAATTTCTAATGCGACTCATTTATTAGTTAATAAAGAAGAAGATTCTTTGAATTTAGAAGACGATTTAAAAGTTGATTCTATATATGATATTTCAAACATATCTAAATTTACAAAAACTTCAAATGCAGATATAGTTGTTTTTGCAATGCCTGGTATTGAAAGTGTTGTGGCAGTATTATCTGCAATTTGGGAATATAAAGATATTTGTATAATAAATTGGGATCCTGTACTTTATGCTGGAAAAATAATAATTGATGAAATAAAAAATAAAGCTGTTAAGTTATATCCTATATGCTTAAAACTATATTCAGCAGATATGTTTTTAAATCCTAGAAATTTAGAATCTTTAAAAATTGTAAATTTAATAGCAAATTGTAGTTATAATCTAGATTTGTCATATTTAAAAAATCCAAAAGTATATAGTTACTTGGAATTTAAAGATAAATTTATATGTGATTATAAAGTTGATTTAATTAATAAGATGTTTATATTAAATTATATTTATAATATTCAATTAGATAAATTTAAATTTTTTGAACAAAATAAACCTCTTATTAATATTTTTTTAACATTTGAGGATGGTCATAGTTTAATTAATTCTACAACATCAGATCTAAATAATGTTTTAAATTATTATTTTTTAGATAATACTAATTTACAAAAGAAAAATCTTGTTAAACATGAGTTTTTAAAAGATATAAATTATAATTTAAAAGAAATAGATGTTAATAAAATGCCAGCTATTAAATGTGGTATTAAAGCTTTAGAAATGGATGGTATTTCTCCTATTTTGTGTCATATGGGTGGTCAATTATGTTTGGAATTATTATATGATAAAAAAATTAAACCAGATGATATTAAAAAAATATTATTAGAAGTTTTATCAAATCCTAAATTTAATATTAATAATCCAGATTTTAAAACTATTCTTGCAATTTATGATAAATTAAAAAATTTTGTTTACTCTTTTGCAAAAAAATAATTTTAAAGAGTATATCTTTCAAGATTTTCATTTAAAATAATTTTAGAATTACTTTTTGTTAGTACTTGGTGTTGTAAGATATCTTTATTTTTTTCAAAACTATCTATTGCATAATTTGGAATAATATGTCCAAAACAAAATTTGTTTTGTTTATTAAAAGTATATTTATTAAATTTAGTACAATAGTGAGATCCACCGATACCTACAGTTTCTATCCAATTATTATCTATTTTAATTTTCTCTTTATTATAATCTTTTAATACTTCTAAAAGCATTTGTATCATAAATTTAGAAACATCTTTATTTATCCATTCATCTATATGTGAACCTATTTCATAAAACAAAGTTGGTTTTTCAAGATAGGGCCCATGATGAGTTGCTTCTTGTGTAATTTTATATTTATTAATATTAGAAAAATCTTTCTTATTTTCTTTTAATTTTAATAAAATAGATCTAATTAGAATAGGATCAGTTTCAACTACTGTGAAATCTTTTCCACCAAGTTCGGCTTTAGAAAAATTACCTATTGCATGAGCTGTAATACATTTATTTTTAATATCACTTTTTGTTGCATGTTTAGATAAAAAAATTATTGAATCTATATTTATTTTATTTGAAATATCTAAATATATTTTATCATCGCAAAAAATGTGTAACTCAGATATTATTTTTATATAGATATTGTTTTTAAATTTATAATAATCATTATCTAAATAAAATAAATCTTCATATTCATTTAATTTTTTGATTTTATAATTATTAAATAATTCTTCTTTTAAATTTAAAGACGCTTTATCTTCTTTACTAACTATTAATAAAAAGTTCATAAATATATCTTTAATACTAAGTATTTAAATATATAATTTTTATTATTTTAGATTAATAACATCTGTATACATAACAACTTATCCTAATAATCAATATATTTATAATTGTTTTAGTCTTTTATATAAATACAATTAAGGTGATAAGATATGATAAATATAAATACACAAATTTATCCTTATAGATTAGATATTAGAAGTGGAGAACCTATAGAATTAGTTATTAAAATAACTAATTTAAATAGTTCTTCAAAATTACTTGGTTTTGATATAATATTAGATCCAAATCTTTGTTTAGAGAAAAATAGTTTGAAAAAATCTCAAAGAAAAAGATTAGGTGATATTGTTGCAAAAGAAAGTAAATTATTTAAATTTAATATTTATCCATTTCAAGGAATAACACCAGGAAAATATAGAATCAAATTAAAAGTAAGTGAACATTTTAATGATTATAATTATATTGAAAGTTTTACAGAAAAATTTATTGAAATCAATGCAATCTAGTTTTTAAAAAAAATATTGTACTATACTTTTAAATTGAGTTTATATGGATAAATTAATAAATAAAGATATTTTAGGGTTAATAAAACAAGAAGAAATAAGACAACAAAATACTTTAGAATTAATTGCTTCAGAAAATATTTGTTCAAAAAATATAAGAATTGCAAATGGTTCAGTTTTAACTAATAAATATGCTGAAGGATATCCTAAAAAAAGATATTATAGTGGTTGTCAAATAGTTGATGAAATTGAACAAGATGCAATAAATTCTGCAAAAAAATTATTTGGTTGTGAATTTGCTAATGTACAACCACATTCTGGTTCTAATGCAAATGAAATTGCTTTTCTTTCTTTTTTAGAAAAAGGAGATAATATATTAGGAATGTCTTTAGATTGTGGAGGACATTTAACTCATGGTTTTAAATTAAATTTTTCAGGTATTAATTATAATTCTTCTTTTTATGGTACTAATGAAAATGGTTATTTAGATTATGATAATATTTTAAATATTGCAAAAGAAGTTAAACCTAAACTAATTATTGCTGGAGCTAGTGCATATCCAAGAAAAATAGATTTTTCAAAATTTAGAGATATTGCTAATGAAGTTAATTCTTATTTAATGGTAGATATGGCACATATTGCAGGTTTAGTTGCAACTAATTTACATAATAGTCCTATACCTTATGCTGATATTATTACTACAACTACTCATAAAACATTAAGAGGTCCAAGAGGTGGATTAATATTAAGTAATGAGAAATATTCTAAACAAATTAATAAAGCTTGTTTTCCTGGTTTTCAAGGTGGCCCACTACAAAATACAATTGCTGGAAAAGCAATTTGTTTACAAGAAGCTTTAAAACCAGATTTTATAAAATATCAAGAACAAGTTATAAAAAATGCCAAAGTATTAGCAGAACAATTACAAAATTATGGTTTTAATCTTGTTACAAAAGGAACTGATAATCATTTAATATTAATAGATTTAAGAAATAGAAATATTTCTGGAAAAAAAGCACAAAGATTATTAGAAGCTTGTGGTATTTCTGTTAATAAAAATGCAATTCCAAATGATCTAAAATCACCTAATCTTACAAGTGGAATAAGAATAGGTACACCTGCTTGTACAACTCGTGGTTTTAAAGAAGAAGATATGAAAATAGTAGCTAAATTTATTAAAGATAGTATAGATAATCCAGATGATGAATTGTTATATACTAAAATTAAAAATGAAATTATAGAGTTATTAAAAAGATTTCCAATAAATGATATTTAATTAACAATAAATTTGAAAATGATTTAAATGAATAAAGGTAAATTAATAGTTATTGCTGGTACTGATGGGTGTGGAAAACATACTCAAACTATGCTTTTAAAAGAAAACCTAGATAAATTAGGTTTTAAAACTGAAACTATAGATTTTCCTCAATATGGTCTTAAGTCTGCTGGTCCAATTGAAGATTATTTAAATGGACTTTATGGTTCAGTTAATGAAGTTGATGCTTATCAAGCTTCTATTCTTTATGCAGTTGATAGATTTGCAGCTTCCTTTAAAATTAAAAAATGGCTTAGTGAAGGTAAATTTGTTCTTTGTGATAGATATGTTTCTGCAAATATGGGACATCAAGCAGGAAAAATTGATGACTTAAACCAAAGAGATAAATTTTTAGAATGGTTAGAAAACCTTGAATTTAATATTTTTAAAATTCCAAAACCAGATATTAATATTTTGATATATTTAGATACGGATATTGCAAGAAAACTTGCATTAAATGTAAAAAAAATAAATATGGATAAAACTAAAGATATACATGAAAATAATAGTGATCATATGAAAAAAGCAGCTTTAGCTTTTAAATATGTTGCTGAAAAATATAATTGGATACAAGTAGATTGTTGTGATAATAATACTGAAATGGGTATAAAAACAAGAGATAATATCTCAAATGAAATATTAAATAAAGTTAAAGAAAGATTAGAATAATATATAGGAGATAATAAAATGAATGATTTCAAAAGAAAAATTAAATTATTAGATAGTATTGTTTGCGAAATTGTAAGTCAAGATCATATAAATTTAAATGTATCTACTGAGAACTTTGCAGAAGCCCATTGTAGAACTGTTGCAAGACTTAGTCAAAGTGCAAAATCTTTTGAGCAAATTGTTAGAGAAATATTAAATACAGAAGGTTTTAATAAAGAAAAAATTAGTAATTTTCATAAAAATGTTACTTTAGGTGTAGCGCATCATTCTATTGAACAACATGGTCTTACAACACTTTGTTTTGAAAATACAACTATGTTAGCTACAAATAAATATTGTGAAAATAAAAGAATTTCAGCTTATCTTGAAAAATCAACTAGATATCAAGATTTTTCTAAACCTTGTTATATTATACCTAAAGATTTTGATAGATTAAATAGAACTGATCTTAAAGAAGAATATATTGAAGTTATGAATTTTTTATTTTCTACTTATTCTAAAATATTACCTCAAATTATAATTAATATT
>CAYXWT010000028.1:5239-9823 GCA_964468895.1 uncultured archaeon
ATTTATACTAATGAAAGTAGAATTAATAAAATAAATAAAGATAATTTAATAAATCCAATTTCTTTAAATAAAGAAAACAAAAATAATATTACTATAGATGATTTTGTTTTTGAAAATATAAGTAATAATGTGAAATTAATAGAAAAAAGTAATAATAATGAAAATCTTATTGTTTATAATTATTTATTAGATTTAGGATATAATACTAAGTTAATAAATAATAAAGTTTTATTAAATGAAAAAGAATTAAATAATGAAGAAATAAATAATTATCTTAAAGATATATTTAATTTTGATTCAAAAGAAAGAAAACCACATAGAGCAAGTGAATTAGCAAATTATAATTTTGAAGGTATTATTGATTTTGGTGCATGGAGAGATTTACATAGAAATAGAATGTTAACTTGGATAAGTAGTTTTATTTCTCCAGAATTTGGTTATCAAATACCTTTATATATTTCTGAAGATATATTAGATGATTATAAAGAAGCTTTTAGAAGAGCATTTGCTTTTTGGACTAAATTGCTTAAAAATGGATTTTCAAAAGAATTTGCACAATATGTTTGCCCATTAGGAACTAATGTTAAATTATTATATACTATTAATGCTAGAGAGATGCATCATGTTGGTAAAACTAGAACTACTAAATTTGCACATTTTTCATATAGAGAATTTGTTCATAAGTGTATAGAAGAAATTAAAAAAGAAAATCCTAATATTGGTAATAATTTAATTGATAATTATTATGATCCTATATATTCTATGCATTAAATTATTTTTAAATTAAAATAAATGAGATAAATTATGAAAGCAATAGTATATAATAATCTTACACTTGTACATAAAAGACAACCAATTCAATTTAGAATTGGAATTGGAGTAGAAGGTAATTTAATTAATGGTAGAATTAAAAATATAAATCTTAATAAATTAAGAGCTGATTTAGAAACATTTAATTTTAAATTAAGAGATAAAGAAATAATATTTCTATTTCCTAAATATAGAGGTATGGAAAATATTGCACTTTATTATTTAAATAATTTTGAAATAATTGATTTTGTAGAAATTGTTGAAAATAATACAGAAAAAGTAATAATTTCAAAAAAAGATTTAAAAAAGCAAATTATGGATGATAAATTATGATTTTAGGAGTAACTGCTTTTCTGTGTGCTGGAAAAGGTGAATTTAGTAATTATTTAAAAGAAAAAGATTTTATAGTGTATTCTTGTTCTGACATTATTAGAGAAGAATGTAAAAAAAGAAATATAGAAACAACTAGAGATAATCTTCAAAAAATAGGAAATGAATTAAGAGAACAATTTGGAGCAAATGTTCTTGCTGAAAGATTAGCTCAAAAAATAAAAAATTCAAATAAAAAATATTTTGTAGTTGAATCTATTAGAAGTCCTGCTGAAATTGAAGAACTTAAAAAATTAAATGATTTTTACTTAGTTTTTATAGATTCTGATTCTAAAATTAGATATCAAAGAGCAAAAGAAAGATTAAGAGAAAAAGAACATGTTTCTAGTTATGAAGAATTTATTACTTGTGAAAACAAAGAAATGGAAAGTTCTAATCCTAATTCTCAACAATTAAAAAAATGTAAAGAATTAAGTGAATATATTGTTAGTAATGATACAACTATTGAAGAATTTAAAAAAGAAATAGATAATTTATTATTAAAAATACAACTAGACTATAGAACTAGACCTAGTTGGGACCAATATTTCATGAATATAGCTAAACAAATTAGTTTAAGAAGTACATGTTTATGTGTGAACATTGGTTCAATTATTACAATTAATAATAGAATTGTTTCTACAGGTTATGTTGGTGCTCCTAGAAATACAAAAGATTGTTATCAAAGAAAGTATTGTATTAGAAGAAAATTAAATGTACCTTCTGGACAACAATATGAACTTTGTGCAAGTGTTCATGCTGAACAAAATGCAATTATTAATGCAGCTAGAAGTGGTGCTAAAATAAAAGATGGAACAATGTACATTTATGGAGAGAGAAGTTATCAAAATATTATTAAACCTTTAAATGCTTTTCCTTGTTATATTTGTAAAAAAATGATAATAAATTCAGGTATTAAAAAAGTAGTTTGTTCAACTAAAGAAAATACTATTAAAGTATTTGATGTTCAAGAATGGATAGATGACTGGAAAATAAATGATATAGTTGAAGATAAAGAGAAATATGACACAAAATATAAATAAAAAAATTGAATTAGATAAATTTCATAAAAATTTAGATCTAAATTTAAAAAAACTTAAAAAGAAAGGCACAAAGTATAGAGCAAACCATGCTAAAACATATCTTAAAAGTCCATATGATTTCTATGGGGTAGTTAGTAAAGATTTAAGAGATCATGTAAACAATTATCATAAAGAAAACCATCATATATCTAAAGATTACTTAGAGCAATTATTATTAAGATTATGGAATAGTCCTTGGCATACAGAAAAAACATTTGCAGTACATCTTGCTGCTAAATATTTGGATTTATTTACAGACAAAGATATTCTTTTTTTTAAAAAATGGTTAGATGAATGTAATGGTTGGGATCATACAGATGAAATTTGTGCTAATATTATTGGTAAATTATTATTAAAATATCCAAATATGAAAAAAGATATAAATTCATGGACAAAAGATCCTATTCTTTGGACGAAAAGAGCATCTTTAATATCCTATATAAAATATGTAAAAATAGAGCAAGTAAATTTAAAACCCATTTTTAGTAATATAAAAAAACTAGAAAAAGAAAAAGATTTTTTTATAAGAAAAGCAATTGGTTGGATATTAAGAGAAGCTAGTAAACAACAACCTAAAGTTGTGAAAAAATTTGTAGTTTCTGAAAAAAGTAAACTTTCTAATCTTTCAATAAGGCAATCATTAAGAATAATAGAAACAAAAGAATTTATTATAAATTTAATAAACTCAAAAAATTGATTAATTTTAATAATTACAGATTTTGAATTTTATTTTTTTGTTAATTCTATTTTTTCTATATTTAATATAGAAGTATATTGATCTATTTCTTGAATATTTGATTTTATTATCTTCAATTTCTTTTTAAAGTCTGGACTATCTATTACTAGTGATTCAAATTCTCCACCTTCTCCAGCAATATTAATTCCAACTTTTTTATTAATTATCTTTAACTTTTCTAAATCTTTCTTTGTAATTATTTTTCCAAGCCAACTTTTATCTAATCCATAAGCAGCTATTTTAATAAAAATAAATTTAAATTTATTTTTAAGTAAAAGTTCCATTTCTTTTTCTTGTGACATTTGCCAAAGTGGAGAAATACATTTTAAATATAATTTATTACATATATCTTCTATTCTTACTTTTTGATATTCAGAAAATAATGCTCCAGTAATAATACCATCAATATTATATGATTCTTTAGCTTCAATTAATAATAATTCTAATTCTTTAAGTTCTTTTTCTTTTTCTCCTTTTGTTTTAATAGTTAAAATTGGAAGATTAAGAGCTTTAGCTTGTAAATTAATTACAATTTCATCTGTTTTTTGATACATATATGAAAAATCAGTTTCAGGAAACAAAGAAAGTAAACAATTTATAGTATATCCTTTTTTTTCCATAAGATAAAGTGAGAGATTAGAATCTTTTCCTCCAGAATATAAGCAAGCAAGTTTTAGTTTTTTTGGTTTTAAAGAAATTAAATAATCTTTTATATTTTTAAAATTATTTTCTTTAGATATTATTTTTAAAACTTTATTAGAATTACTACCATATTGTGCAGCTACTTTTTTTCTAGAATAGTATTCTTCTTTTAATTCTAATTTTTCAGCAAGTTTTCTAATAATTATTTTATTGTTTTCAGTATTTATTTTATTTTTTTTTTTTAAATTTAAAGCAAAATCTATAATATTTTGATCTAAATATGGGTTTATTAGTTTTGTATTAAATATTTTTGCTATATTACTATCTCTTTTAAGATCAATTCTTGGCAATTTATCTAAAAGTTTATTAGTTAGTTCAATAATTTCTTTATTATTTTTTAAATCTTTAAATTTAGAATAACCTGCGAATAATTCATCACTACCAGAACCAGTAAATAAAAATTTACAATTATTTTGTTTTGCTTTTTTAATTGCTAAATATATTGGTATACTAACTCCAATATGTATTGGATTAACATTATCTATTATGTCTATTAATTTTGGAATTAATTTTTCTTTTTTTAATTCTTCTAAAGTAGTTTTACTTTCAATTAAATTAATATTTAATTCTTTAGCAATTTTTCTTGCAAAAATTAAATCTTTAGGTTTTTGTTTGTTTAAATCTACATAACCACAATATGCATCAAAATTAACATTTAATTTTTTTAAAATTAAAGAAATAAGAACTGAATCTATTCCACCACTAAATAAAAGACCTATTTTTGAAGTTTTACTATTTTTATTTAATTTTAAGATATTTTGTTCAATATTATTTGTTAATAATTGATTTAATATTTCTATTTTGTTATTATTATGTTGTTTCATATAAAATATATAAAAAATACATTTTTAAAGGTTTAGATATTACATATATTTATGATACCAA
>CAYXWT010000029.1:0-9774 GCA_964468895.1 uncultured archaeon
TTAATAACTTTAAATTTAATTGAAACTTCTCCTTCTGCTACACCTCTTAGAAGAATACCAGTTACTTGATGTATTTGATCTTTAGCTATAGATATATGAACATCTCCATAATAATCTTCTTTAGATTTGTAAAATTCTCCAGAAACAAATCTTATTTTACATGGTTGATTATAATTTCTTTGTCTTAAAGTTCCTGATGTTGTTGTAGAAATGTTTATGTTTTTTAACATACCTTGAGCAGAAACTAAAGATGCTTTTTTTATATCGTGATCTTTAAATGCTTGTTCAATACATTCTAAAACTTCATCATCATTATCTAGTATAATATCCAAATAGGTGTTATTTTTCTCAATCATGTGATTTTTCATCCCGCTTTTAATCTTATTTAATCTTTTTAAATTTAGATTAATTAAATTATTTTTATATATATAATTTATAATAGAAACCTATTTAAAATAGTTTTTTTTAAGTTTTATGAAATAAAACTAAATATATTTTTATTTTCTATAGTTCTTTCAATTAATTCTATTAGTATCTTAGATTTATTTAAAACTTTTATTTTAGGCGAAATTTTTTGTTTAGAGGCTGTTGCTATAAATATTTTATTAATTACTGATTTTTCTATTCTTTCAATAGCATCTTCTGAAAATATACCATGTGTTGCTAGTATGTATATTTTTCTAGCACCTTTAAGTGTTAAATAATTAGATAAATTAATTAAAGTTTTAGCAGTATCAATAGTATTTGCAATAATTAAAATTTCTTTATTATTAACACTACTTTCTAATTTAAAATTATAATTTTGTTTTTTAGTTTTGTTAATAATATTAATAAATTCACAATCTATTTCTTTTGCAACTTTTTGAGCTTTTCCTTCTAATTCATAATCTGCTGTAGTTACAATTAAACCTTTTTTAAAAGAAAAATCATATAAGACATCTGAAAATAATTTCTTTAGAGATACATTATATACTGGTATTCTAAAAGTAGAAATTATTAAATTTGAATATAAATCAAAAGTATAAATATAATTAATTTTACATTCTTCAATTAATCTTGCAATTAAATTTGTATTTGAATAATAGTCTAAATTAATTGGGCTTTTGGTATATGGCATGTAAGGACATACTAAACTAATTTCTTTTGCTCCATTTTTTTTAAGAATGTCTGCAATATGTAAAATTTGCATTATAGATTCATTTACTGGTTGTGTTATATTATATAATAAAAATATCTTTTTGTTATTAACATGTGAATTTAATTTAATTACAGTTTCACTACCATTTATTTTTTTTACAGATAATTCACCTAAAAGGATATTTGTACTTTGAGAAATAGTTCTTGCTAAGGACTTATCCTTTTCATTTGAAATAATTAAATAATCATCTTTATTATACATATTAAATACTATTTATGATGATATTATTTATAAATATTTCTAAAATTGGAATTATTTGAATTTTAGTATTTTTATAAATATTTCTATACCTATTATATAATATATTAGAATAAAAAATATATTGTATAAATATTAAATGTTGATTTTAAATGTATAATTATAAAGATTTTGAAAAGAAATGGCAAAACAGATGGTCAGAAGAAAAAATAGGTTCTGTAAAAAGAGATGAAAACAAAAAAAAATATTTTATAATTTGGGCTTATTTAACAGTTTCTGGATTTCATCATATAGGACATATGAGAGGTTTTTCTTATGCTGATAGTATTGCAAGATATAAAAGAATGTTAGGTTATAATGTTTTACTTCCTGCTGGTGGTCATGCTACTGGTAATGGTGCTGTTTCTAAATCTCAAAAAATTGCTAATTTAGACAAAGATACTATTAATTATTATAAATCATATGGTCTTAGTGATAGTGATTTAGAATTATTAAAAACTCCTGAAGGATTTGTAGATTTCTTTTCTAAAAGATATGTTAAAGATTATAATGATTTTGGATTTATTGGAGATTGGAATAGATTTACTGTTACTACTAATAAAGATTATAGCAAATTTATTGAATGGCAATTTAAAAAATTAAATGAATTAAATTTATTAGTTCAAAAACCTTATTATGCAACAGCATGTATTAAGTGTGGCCCTGTTGCAGTAGATCCTTCTGAAATGGATTTAAGTAAAGGTGGAAATGCACAAAAAAATGAATATACTATTATTAAACTTAATTTTGAAAAATCAAATCAATTTATTGTTGTAGCTACTCTAAGACCTGAAACTATGTTTGGACAAACTAATGTGTGGTTAGACTATAATATAGATTATGTTAAATTTAAAGTAGATGATGAAATTTGGATTGCTACAAATGAATTTGTAGAAAAATTAAAATATCAGAAAGATTGTGTTATAGAGATTATTGAACCAATCTCTGGAAAAGATCTTGTAGGTAAATATTGTAAAGCTCCTTTTATAGATAGAGATATAATAATATTACCTTCTAAGTTTTGTGATCCTAATGTTGGTACTGGAATAGTAACTTCAGTACCAAGTGATGCTCCTGCTGATTGGATTGGATTATGTGATCTTCAAAGAAGTAAGGAAGAATGTGAAAAATATAATCTTGATTATGAAGTTATAAAAAACATAAAACCAATTTCTATAATTAAATCAAAAGGATATGGAAATTATCCTGCAATTGAAATTTGTGAAAAGTTAGGTATTAATTCTCAAAATGATGTTGTAAAACTAGAAGTTGCAAAAAAAGAAGTTTATAAAACTGGTTTTCATACAGGTGTTATGAAAGAGAATTGTGGTGCTTATAGTAATTTAAAAGTAGAAGATGCTAAAAATAAAATGAAAATTGATTTGATTAAAGAAAATAAAGCAGATATATTTTATGGACTTAGTGAAGAAGTTGTTTGTAGATGTGGTAATCCTGTAGTTATAAAAAAAGTTGATGATCAATGGTTTTTAAGATATAGTGATGAAGATTTAACTAAAAATACTATTGAACATACCAAAGAAATGTTAATTAAACCTGAACAATTTAAAAAAAATCTTCCTAATATTTTAAATTGGTTTGAAGATAGAGCTTGTGCTAGACAAGGTAGGTGGTTAGGAACTAAACTTCCTTTTGATAAAACTTATTCTATTGAAGCTATTTCAGATAGTACTCTTTACCCACTATTTTATTTAGTAAGTTTGTATAGTAATTCAGGTCAAATTGTTCCTGAACAAATGACTGAAGAATTTTTTGATTATGTTTACTTAGGCAAAGGAAATATTGATGATGTTAGTAATAAAACATCTGTTTCTGTTGAATTATTAAATAATATTAGAAAAGATGTGGAATATTGGTATCCTTTAGATATTAATTTAGGAGGAAAAGAACATCAAACAGTTCATTTCCCTGTATTTTTAATGAATCATGTAGGTATTTTACCTAAAAATATGTGGCCTCAAGGAATATTTGTAAACTGGTGGGTTACTTCTAAAGGGGGTAAGATTTCTAAATCTAAAGGTGGTGTAGGTGCTGTTAGCAATGAAGCTAGTAAATATTCTATTGATGCTATGAGATTGTTTTATGCAAATGTTGCAAATACTTTTACAGATATTGCTTTTGATGAAGAAGATTTAATTAAATATAAACAAAGACTTGAAAAGATATTTGGTTTTATTGAAGATATTATTGAAAAATCAAAAATTAATAATAAAAGTTCTATTGAATTAAATAATTTAGATCTTTGGTTGGAATCTAGATTTAATAATACATTAAAATCTATAATTAAATCTATGGATGCTGTAGAGTTTAAGTTTACTACTGATGAAATTTATTATAATTTTTATAATGATTTGATGTGGTATATTAATAGAGGTGGAAATAACTGTAATGTGTTGTTATTGGTTGTTAAAAAATGGATTTTAACTTTTGGTTTATTTACTCCTCATATGGCTGAAGAATTAAATGAAAAAATTGGAAATTCTGAACTTGTAGCTTTAAGTAAATTCCCTGAAGTAAATGTTGATAAAATAAGAGCAGATCTTGAGCTTAATGAACAAAATATTGATAAAATATCAGGAGATATTAGAAAAGTTATAGAGTTAAGTAATCTTGAAAAAATAAATTCTATTAATATATATATTTCTTCTATAGAATTATATGATTATTATAAAGATTTAAATAGTAAATGGCTTGAAATTAATGCTGTTGCAATTAATAATAGTTGTAAACCAAATATTAAAGAAATTATTTTGTTTATGAATTTTAAATATAGTAACAGATCTAATGAAAATCCTAAAAGAATAATGTCTTTTATTAAAAAAGATAAAAATTTTATGGATTTTAATCTAGATCAAAATAAAGAATATAAATTATGGGCTGATGTTAAACCATTTTTAGAAAAAATGTTCTTTTGTAATATAAATATAATTAGAGCAGAAGAAGATTTGGAAAATATTAAAGCTAAAAATGCTAGTCCTGGAAAGATAGGTATTGTTGTTAACTAATTAAATTATGTTTCTAATAGTTGGATGTGTTTTGTTTTGCCAAAAGTAAATTATGAAATTTATAGAAAAAAAATAAAAAGAGTTCCAGTAGGTAGGGGTTATAGTGAAAAAACACTGGAAAGTTTAGTTAATTTATCTGAAAGAATAAAAGTTAGAGAACTTAAATTATTAGAAAGTTGTATTAAGAATCGTAAATTTGAAAAAAAGTTTACAAGTAGAGAATATAAAAGTATTTGTAGAAAATTAGAATTTTTAATGGATTTAACTAAGAAAAGATTAGATGAAATCACTCGTTTTAATGATGTATTTACTATTACTGATAGAAGTGAATTTCATTTTTTAAATTATTTTGTAGGTACTTTAAATGCTATAAAAAGTGAAGTTTATAAAAATCTTGGTACCTTCAATATTAGGATTTTAGATTTTGAAAAAGAAAAATTAGAAAAAATTAATAAAATTAGACTTGGTTTGTTAAAAATTGATGCAATAAAATCTGTACTAAAAGAAAAAAGTATCACAGATATATTTAACTAAATTTATTTTTAAAAAATATCTAAAAGAAATAATCTATGAATAATAAATTAAAAAAAGGTTTTAAAAATCAATTTTTTTTTTCAAATACTCTTTTGACTTTAAAAAAAAAAACTTTTGTATATAAAATTTATTACTGGTTAATTAGTTTTAATTTATTTTATAAAATTAAAAGTTTTCTTAAATATGGTGTTGTTGGTATTTTAGGGACTTTGACAGATTTGTGCATCTTGTATTTTTTAAATAATGTTATTGGTATATATTATATAACTGCTACATTAATATCTGATTTTTGTGGAAATTATGTGAATTATAATTTACATAAAAAATATGCTTTTAAGTCAAAAAGAAAGTCTTTTTTTAGAGAATTTGTTTCTTTTATTAAATATTATTTTGTATCAATAATAGCTATTATAGTGGTATTTGGGTTGGTAATATTTTTTGTAGAGGTGTTTAGATTTTTACCTGTTGTTGCAAAATTATGTTCAGATTTAATAGTTCTTTTTATAAGATTTATTGGACATAAACTAGTTTTTAATAAAAAATAGTTGATTTACTATATATCGTTAAATAATATGTGTTTATACAGTTTTTGGAGGCTATAATATATAACTTATAATAATTAATTGAAGTTAACTGATGTTGGTTAAATTTTTTAATTTATAAATTGTGTAAACTATGAAAAAATTATTTTTAATATTTTTGAATGTTATAATATTTGTTTTAATGTTTAATTTTGTTTTGGCAAGTTCTGCAGATAATTTTAATTCTTCAAATTATTGGGACAAATGGCAAGGTTATATGGGTATTAACAATGGATATAATACAAATGAACTAGGTGTTGGTGGAATTGGAGAAGTTGGTTATTTAGATTTGGGTTTAGTATTAAGTGGAAATTATATTCATAATAATTTAATATATATTAGTGGTGGACTAAATTATTATCCTGTAGATGATTTAGTTATGGGTGGGTCTTATTCATATTATCCTTCTGATAATGAAGCTAGAAATTGTAATTATTCTGAAGGTTATGAATCTTATAATGGCCATGTAGGTTATGATTTTGGACTTGTAGAAACAGATATTCAATATAAAAAAGATACTGATGGAGATTGGTATGTGGGTAATATTGAATATAATATTAATGATAATTGGGATGCTTATGGAGAATATCAATATAATGAGAGTTTACAAGATAAGGTGTCTGTAGGTTTAAAATATACCTGGGATAGTACTTATAGAAAAAGATAGATTTTATAATCTTATTTTCCACTTACTATTTCTATAACATCATTGTTTTTAAGTAAATGATTTTTACCTAAAAGCATTTTTGTTTTAACATCAATTGCTTTTATGAAATTATTTCCAAAATCTGTATGTAATTTGAATGCAAAATCTATTGCTTTTGAGTTAGGTGGCATTAAAAAACAATCTGGTAAAATATTTCCATCTTTATCTTCTAATTTTTTTGTACCTCCTGGATATACACAAAAATATTTTAAAGTTTTAAAAACAATGTAATCTAATATTTCTTGAACTCCAGTTGATCCAAATTTATCTTGTATGTTTACTTTTATGAAATCTAAAGCTTTTTTTTGTTTTTCAGTAATATCTTCTCTGATTATTTTAAAATCGTTACTTCCTGGAAGGTAGTCTATAATTTTTGATTTATCAGCACTTTTAAGTGCAAGTTCGCTTTCTGCACTACACCCAATTATTATAAGATTAGGAAATTCTTTTTTTAATTTATCTAAATTTTCTTTAGAATTTGGTAAATCTATTTTATTTGCTGCAATTATTATTGGTTTACTTATTTTTCTTACTTTTTTTGTAAATAGTTTAAGTGTTTCATCATTCCAATCTTCAATATATGTTTCTTTAAGATTTAACTCTTTTAATACAATATCTAATTGTTCTTCGTTTACTTTCATAGAGGCCATAAAACTTAATAATGCTGTTGTAGTTTTTATTTTTTTAGTTTTTTGTTCTTTAGCTACTTTTAGAAAGTTTTTTTTATATATTCCAAATAACCAGGTTTCTATTTCTTCTAATAAAAAATGTATTTCATTTGCTGGATTATAACTATTTGGTTTAACACTTCTTCCTTCTTCGTCAGTTGACCCAGATAAATCTATTACTTGTATTAATGCATCTGCTTGATAAAGATCTGTTAAAAACTTATTACCTAGCCCTCTTCCTTCATTTGCACCAGGAACTAATCCTGCAACATCAATTATGTCTATAGGTATGTATCTAGTGTGATTTTTACAAAAACCATGTCTTGGATTGCATTGTACATTAAAGAAACTATCTATACATTTGTTTCTAACAAATCCTATACCTTTATTTGGATCTATTGTAGTAAAAGGATAGTTTGCTGCTTCTACATCCATTAATGTTGCTGCTTTGAAAAAAGTTGTTTTTCCTACATTTGGTTTTCCTACTATTCCTATTAACATAATTCTCTTAATTTAAAATTTAAATCTTAATTTTTTAAAAAAGTTTTATTTAATTATCACAAAAAATTCTGATATTAATTTTATATACTTATAATAATATATATGTGTAGGTATGTTGTTTTAATATTATTGGTGATAATTTTTGTTTGAAACTAAAGATTTTATTATTAGAAAAATTAAAGGTGATATAAATGAGACTATAATTGAATTTATGTTAAAGGAATTGGGATTTTATGTGATAAAGCTTGGACAGGAATATAAGGTGGAACCTATTATTCAATTAGAAGATTTTATTAGAGAACAAGGTCTAGATTTTAAAATATTTTTAAAAAATAAAATTAAAGATGGTTTTGAACAGATAAGAAATCTTCCAGATTTTTTAATTGTAAAAAACGATTTTAGACCTATCCTTTTAGAAGTTAAATATAGGGCTAATGGGTTATATTTTGATAAATATTATAATCATCCTAAATTAGAGGCACTTTTTTCTTTTTATAACAATTCTTTTCTTTTGCTGACTTGTGGATATACTGATTATTCTAAATCTAAATTAATTAATTTATTAAAAATTTGTGATACTGATATTAATAGTGTTCTAAAATCTAAGTTTCATATAATTTATAAAATGCCTAATTTAAAGTATATTACTTATTGTTCTTTTGAAAATTGGTTTATATCTAAATTTGGTATAAAAGATGATGTTAAAGTTAAAAAAGTTCAATTTATTATTAAAAAATATGAAAAAATTGTGGATTTATTTTTAAAAATGAAGTAATATTTATTTTTTAATTTTAGTTATGTTATGAAATAATGTTTATTAGACCTTTATATTTCATTTAAAAGATTTTTTGTATCTTTATGGTGATTATTAGCGTTTTTGTAGTTTTTAGATGGTAAAAAACAGTGTATACGCTTTATTTCTAATTTGAAGTTATTTTTGTGCTTTTTTTGGAGGATCTATTTATAAACTTTGTGGTTCCTATATTGTTTATTCCATCTAAGTTGTTTTAGATTGGAATTTGACCGTTTTTTACATTTACGGAATGATTAAGTAGGTAATTTGTCATCACAAAGCAAGTTTAATTTTAAAGATTTTTACTTTTTTTAGATTTTTTAATCTAAAAACTTTGATTTTGTACTAAACCAATTAATGGATGACTTGGCTTGTAGACCGATGAAGGACGTGGCAAGCTGCGATAAGCTTAGGGTAGGCGCATGCAACCTTTGATCCTAAGATTTCCGAATTATACAGTTTTTCTGTAGGGTAACCTAGGGAATTGAAGCATCTTAGTACCTAGTGGAAAAGAAAACAAATGTGATTCCGTTAGTAGGGTCGACCGAAAACGGAAGAGAACAAACCGAATCTTTTATAGTAATATAGAAGACATGTGGGGTTGGTCTATTCACTTCTTAAATATTAAATCGAATTTTTCTGGAATGTTAAACCATAGAGGGTGATAGTCCCTTAGATATACTATATTTGAGAAGATTTTTAGATCTCAAGAGTACTGCGCGTTGGATATCGCGTAGGAATTTGGCAGACACTTACTGCTAATTCTAAATATACTACAAGACCGATAGTAAATGAGTACTGTGAAGGAAAGTTGAAAAGTACCCCTAGCGGGGGGTTAAAAGCACCTGAAATTAATTGGTTACTGCTCGAGTGTGGCCTGAAAGTTATGACGACGATTAGTAAGTGAGATAAAGTAATTTATTGAACGTCAATTGTTTGAACAGGGTTACACTGTCCGTCACGAAGCACGGGCGAGGGAGTTTATTTTTGTGGCAAGATAAAATGATTACGTCATTGTATCGAAGGGAAACCAATTTTGCGCAAACTTATGTTGAGGCGAGAGGTGTTAACTGCGCCTTTAGTCACAAGAATATGACCCGAAACCAGATGATAAATGCCTGGGCAAGGTGAAGGCAATCAACTGATTGCTGGAGGCCTGAAGCGTTGCTAGTCTAACTGCTCGTATGACCTGGGTATAGGACTGATAAGGTAATCTAATCTGGTGATAGCGGGTTCCTATCGAAAAATCTCTAAGGATTGCCTGGCTGGAGATTAATAATAGGGTAGAGATACTGATTAGAAAGTATTGGGGAGAAATTCTCAGCTTTCTTGTCAAACTCCGAATTTATTATTTTCGTTGAAAGCTGGAGTAGGGGCTGGTGGGTAAGCTACTAGTCCAAAAGAGGAACAACTCAAACTACGATTAAGGTCCATAAGTGTCATTTAAGTGTTAACTGGAAAGGAGTATTTATCCCAAGACAATTGGGAGGTTGGCTTAGAAGCAGCCATCCTTTAAAGAGTGCGTAATAGCTC